>JAAFKL010000057.1 GCA_021399405.1 Candidatus Heimdallarchaeota archaeon
GCTCAATCTTTGAGATTATTGATGATTCTGAACTTGAAGCAATTCTTATTCATGAGTATTACCATATCAAAGAACATCGTTCACTTATTTTTAATGTTATAGCAATATTTAATTCGATGTTTTTCTTTATCCCTAAATTCAGGATAATACAACAATTAATTTCTAACAATGAAGAACTAGAAGCGGATAGATTTGCTATCGCCAGTATTTCGAATCCTTTATCACTTGCAAGAGCTCTGTATAAAATTTTTATTGTGCCTAGCAAAAATCTCAGTCTAAATAAGCTAGGCAACTCTCGTTTAAACTTTTCAGGGAACAATATCTTTGCACAAAGACTAACTCAGATCATTCAGTATTCTGACGAGAAAAGAAATTTGAATAGATAATTAACTGCCTTTCAATTCCTTCTACAATTTGTAGAATTTTGTTTCGAATTAGCACTTAAATTTTCTGTTCTAAATTGTAAATTCGAAGAAAATATATATACAAAAATATTGAAGGAATCAACAAGATTTGTGAATTATTATGAGTAAATCAACTTCAATAATAGTATTTGGAATTTTGGTTTTTGCAATAGCAAGCACTACTATTCCCTTAACAAATGCACAACCAACTCCTGGGTCTCAATGTGAAAATTCCACGTTTGAGGTCACAATCAAGGCCATCCCCACAATAAAATATGATAAATCAAAAATTGAAGTCCCTCCTGCGACTTGTGTAAAGATTACACTTACAAATGAAGATAGTGTCCTTCATGATTTTGCCATTGATGGATTGCCAGGAGATGATGGAATTGAACAAGTATACATTTTAGTAGAAGCTGGTGAAACCGCATCCTTCAATATTATGACTCCAGATGCAGATAAAACGTTTGAATTTTATTGTTGGCAACCAGGTCATAAAGCAGCAGGTATGGTAGGTGATTTCATTGTAGGTGAGGGATCAAAGGAAGAAGATGCCCCTGGATTTGAATTCACTCTTACCATCTTCGCTTTTCTAACCTTAATTATATTCTATCCCAAATTGAGAAGTAGAAACAAGTCATAACTAACTCAAATAACATAATTGGTGTAAATATGGTAAATCAATATTTTACTGGAGTTTTAATAGGTATAATTGTAATAGGTGGAATAGGCTACTATATCACTTCTTTGAACGATGAGAATAGTCCAGATTTCAATTTTGAGGATTATGGCCAGGCACCTGATTTTACATTAAATAACATGTACCAACAACCTATAACGTTTAAAGATTATGATGATAAAGTCAGGGTGCTGACCTTTGTCTATACTAAGTGTACAGCAGGATGTAGCACTAATGTAATAAGAATGTTGAATATATTATTTTCATTGAACAATCAGAATTATTCTGATGAAATTCAATTCTTCACAATTGATTTTGATTATATTCATGACAATTATACCTCATTGCAGGAATATGCGTCAATTATGCTTGGAGAAAATCCGCTACCAACTAATATGGAATTTTTATTTGGTACTGAAACCGAAATTAACCAAACGGCTAAGGACTGGGATTTTTATTTTGAACTCTCTGAAAGTCCATTATTGAACACAACCGAAACTGGGGGAGGAATGGATATGGAACTGAACAATACAATGCATATGGGTGATGAGGAACATCCTGCTCATGAGGTTGTTTGGACTCATCCTTTTGTGGTATATCTAATCGATAAAAATGGAGATATTCGAAAAAAAATTTGGGGATTAGAGTGGGAACAGGATCTTCTCGAAGAGATGATACGTGAATTAATTTAAATTATTTAAATTATTAAAATTATTAAAATTGGAGTTCACATGATTAAGCTAAAATATATTTTAATTGGAGTTTTACTTCTAATATCCCTCAATTTTGTTAGAGATACAACAGGTCTATCTTATGGGTTAACTGGATCTTACCTATCGACTAATGGAGAAAAATACGAATTTAATCGCTTTTCAGGAAAACCCGTTTTAATTGATGCAACTGCAACATGGTGTAGTCCATGTAAAGACCAAATTGCTAATTTGAAAAGAGTATTTATCGATCATTCCGACGATATTCAAATATTAACTCTCAGTGTTTCCCCGTTAAGTGATACGATAGAAAAAATGGACGATTTACGAAGTGAGACACAAACAGATTGGGAATATGGGGTTGACGCCTCCTCAGAATTCATGAATAAGATGAAAATAATCAGCTTACCAACAATATACATGTTTGATGAGTTCGGTTACTTGTTACAAAAGTGGGAGGGTTTGACATCAAGTCAAGTGATCGATAAATCAATTGATGAATACTTAGAATTCGGGAAAGTAATAAGTCGCAATACCGGTATTGACATGTCAATTTGGAGTATAGTTTCACTTGCATTGTTATTTGGTATACTCACTGCCATTAGCCCATGTTTATTCCCATTATTTCCGAGTTATATTGCAATCAGCATAAAAAAGAAAACGGGTTTTCTCGGCTCGATGAGTTCTTCTTTACTCGTTATACTTGGTATCCTCTCAATTCTGCTAGCCTTCTCTCTTATTATAAGTTACACACTTACATCTTTTCTAATCCAGAATTATTTGTATTTTGCTTTGTTCCAAGCTATAACCCTAATTTTAGGAGGGATGATATTAATTAAAACACCCAATATTTTCTATAAAATTAAACTCCCTCATCGTATAGAAGAGTGGGTTTTTTCAGAAGGTAGTAATAGAAATTATTTTGGAATAAGTTATGTTTTTGGTCTAATATTCACCCTAATAGCCGCACCTTGTGCTTCAGGATATTTCTTATCTATAATGGTACTAAGTTTATCAAGATTGTTTGTAGAGCAGTTGATAATCCTCCTCAGCTACAGTATTGGTGCAGGCATTCCAATTCTAGTGTTTAACATTTTTAATGTCAAAATGGGTAGTAAGTCGATTGGTAATATCCATTTAATTAATAAAAGATTATCTTTGATTGCTGGATTATTAATTATTGGTATGGGAGTTTGGATTTGGGTTAAAATAATCATTCCAGTAATGTGAGATATCATTCGAAATACTTTATTTTATTATGTTAATATATTGAACCAGAGAATAAACGATCTTTGATAAACCTAAACAGCCCAATTACCCAATCAAGTCTTATAGTTGAAAAAAAGGTAGTTTGAGCAAAATCTATTTCTAAACCAACCCGAAATATTATTCCTTGGACATTATGAATCTGTTGGTATTTCTAAAATTAATAATATCTACCATCTGAAGGTTTGCGAACTGTTCCTCCAATAACTATCCCTCCGCTGATTAATACAAAATTTTTGATAATGTACTGTCCATCGAGAGTAAGAACAAAAGGAAATGTGACGTAACATACCTCAGGAAGAAATATTAATGGAAGCATTGTACCTGGTATTTGTAGAAAAAGAAGGAATATGGCTATACGATTGAATCTTCGAACGATAAGTCCTATTCCTATCATTACTTCCCATACCCCTAAAATTGGTATGAATATCTCGGAAGGGATAAACACAATAGTATTCTCAACCAAATCATTAGCCGGACTTTTATCAAATGGTTTCAAAGCACCAAACCAGATAAACACTATCCCGATTGAGTACCTGAGTAGAATGAGACCATATTTATCCAAAAAGTGTGTTATTCTTTAATCCAGTTGATCCAAATAGGTATTGTTTGAAATGAGTTTTTCAATTGAAAACATTCTGCTTGATTATTAGAAAATTAATATTACTTACCAATGTGATTATTAAGGAAAATAATTGAGATTAAAAACGAATTTCCCTCTTCATAAAATGATAATTTCTTTATTTTGTCGAGAAAAATCCCCAATGATCTAATTCAGAAATTTAAATAATTTTCAATGTAAATTTATTAAATCAACTGAAAGAGACACTACTCAAAATTGAGTTAGTGATATTGAAAGATGAATGATACTGGTGGTACTTTCTCGAGCATTCTAATATAGTTTCAGTAGATGCAATAAAGGAAAGGTGTTCGATATTATATAATATGGAAAAATACATCAGTAAGGATGTGTAGAAGTGTCATCACAATAGCTATCCAAAGAAATACAGATGATACTCTTTGAAAATTAGAATAGTTAGATATTTTTTCTTCGAGTAATTCAACTTTTTCCAGAGACATCCATATTCCGTTTTGCTCTCCTACTGGGCTTTCGTCATTTGATTTTTCTATCATTGTCAAACTTCAAGATACTCAAAACTGAGGAGAGCTAAATTTATTATCATTGTTACAAAAATTATTACTGTTAATTTCTTAATGGAAATTTCCTGGTTTATAAACTCATTTTTTCTTAACATCAAAATCAAAACACTAAGTATGATACAGATGAAAAGAACCACTAGACTATACTCGACAAGGTTGTGGGTTGAATTCGATTGATCTGAGTTTTGGGGTTCCGAATGTGCTGATGTGGGAAAAATTACTTTGATCAAGCTAAGTATGCCTAAATAGATGATGTACCGTATAATGTTTCGATTAATTGTCATTATCATTATTCACCAGGAAGAATGAAAATTGAAATTGTTAAGACAACATGAATAAAAATTGTTACACTAAGAATAAGTAGCACGACAAAGTATTCTTTGGTTGTAAATCCTGCAGCTGCGAGTTGATCAAAAAGTGAATCTAATATCTCTCTCTTCTTTTCTTCATTTGAATTGGGTATCCGCTTCATTTTGTATCCCACCATCAACCCTGAATCCAATGAAGGATCGGCGTTATTATCATATGAAGAAACAATAAACTAAACAAAACTATTGTCCAAATAAGGAGATTCTTTTGTTTACTTATAAGAATTTCAAATCTTTCTATGTAATAATTTTTCTCCATATCTGAAACAAAATAGTTGCTAAATTAAATATTAGGATGATTGACAATTTATATTCTTGGCTAAAACTCGTTTAACAATAGAATGCAATAAAAATATCAGTTTCACAAATTGTTACACAGTTTTTGGTGTGGATAGTTTCATGTATACCATGATAACCAGCAAGCTAAAAAATGCAATACGGAAAAAATTTGAAGCAAATAAATCTTCAATTAGGGAACCTGAATTATCATTGCCTTCAAAACTATCAATTGTGTTAGAAGGTCGAGGATTTGAAATTGCTAAATATCCACTGACCATTTGTGAGAGTTCTGAAAATTCAGTAAATCCCACCTTTTGTGTCAACAATCTCCCTTCTTGATTAAATAATAACATAGTTGGGGTACTCCTGATATCAAAATCTTGTTGAAACTTTGAACCATAGTCCAATCCAATTTCCCAACCCATCGGATAATCGTTTACAAATTGAGTTAGTGTATCTATATTATCATTGCTATTTATCGAAAGGCTAAGCATGTAGATTTGATTTCCGTATTCATCATATAATTTCACCAATTCATCATGTTCTTGGATACAATAAACACAGGTTGTTGAAAAAGCTTCGACAAACAAGAGAGAGCCATCAAATTTCTCAAAGAAAATATTCTGGTTAGATAGGTTTGTGTAACTATTGGTCAAAAGATAAGCATTCGCACTAGGTGCCGTTACAAATATAAGAATACCTAGTAACAGGATTAATTTCCTAAGAGTAATTGAAAATCTTAACATCACTGTTTCTTATGATATATTAGTAATGTCTTTATTTAATTTTTTGTACCTCTACAATTTGTAGAAGCATTAAATTACTAAAACTGAACTAGAGAGATTCATTATTTGGATTGATGAAGCGAGAAATTTACTAATTATCCGAGTATAAATTAAGTGTTGAAGGGTTCATTGATTAAATCTTATTTTTATACAAATTATTATTCAACAATTTATACGACAGGGTTTAGAATTATGCTCCATACCATATAATTTCAAAGTAACTTTTGTAAAATTAACTGAATTAGTTACATATAAAAATCACTAAGTTTTCAATACAATCCTCCTCTGATTGAATAGATTTTAATGATATTTGAATTTGATTTCCTACTAAAATTGATACTCCCACTCCTTCATAGGTTATCTGTGTTTATACTTTTAACATCCACAATTGTGTATACAATACTTCCTGATGTATTTCACTTAGAAGAGGAAAACCAATTTGCGCATCAAGTTAGTAAAATATTGGATCATATTATCTCAGTTTGTTTTACAACCTTAGTTTTGACTGGGATACTGAGGCTTCAATTTGGAATTCCAAATTTGATTGAGGTTAAAATTATATTAGTATTGTGCACTTTATTTGTGAATTTTAATTGGAGACCGGATTTATTCAGTGATCAATTTGTACGAATTCAAATCGGTAAGTTATCCTTGATAATTATCACTACTATCGTGGGTCTTCTCTTGTAGATAATATTACAAACTAAGGAATTTGAACTCCATAAATATATATTTGAATAGAACTAAGTGATTTATATTTCATTTTTTTTTTAAGCATTTAAGCAAAATCATATTAAAACGTGAAGCAACCAATGATAAATTCATGGATTAAAGATGGATTTATAATGTATTATTCTGAGCTATCAGAAATACTGATTAATAATAAAACTATAGTATCAAACGCTTCATTGATATCCCAGTCTGTTCCCAGTAGGAATTTTCGAATGTTGGAATTTTGATCAACAACATAAATTACGAATGAATGATTATATGGGTCTTCACCTCCGTCTGGGTGATGATTGAGTGATAGTTGAGTACTTCCATTGTTTACTTCAAAGTAGAATCCCCATTCATTGGTTACAGTATCAATTTCAGACTGATTCCCAATTAAAAATTGCCAATTCTCGGTATCAGTTGTATATAAAGACGCATATTCATCTAAATCAGCTACAGTATCATTAATATAATCAAAATCAATAGAAACAAATCTAACTTTATCCAAGTACTCACTTTGTCTAACTTTGGAAAATAACTGTGCTAATTTCAATGTAACGAGTGAACACCCCTCTTCACCTGGACATTTAGTATAAAAGAAATTTACAATTCGAACTTTCCCATTGTCTTGAGATAAAGTATAACTTTCGTTGCGAGAATTTGTCAATGTGAAGTCGTTTACTTGACCATAATATGGTAAATCAGTAGATGTTGAGTTTATCGGATCTTCATTTTTTAATGATAGGGACTAGAAGATTAGTGAACTTAAAATCAAAATCATTAAGGAGGTTGCAAAAATCTTTTTGTTTCTTACACTAATCTGAATTTGGGTTAATTTTTCAGCTATCTACACGTTGTAGAAGAATCAGAAGAATATTAATGATGTGTTGTAGTAAAATTCAAAGTATTTATTAATCGACATCTAAATTTGCAATTGTTAGGATTTTGAGATGATTAGACGTTATGACTCATTAATTAAAACCATCTTTCTTACTTTAGTTCTGATAAGCTATTTAAATTATCAAATATCAAATGTGGTTGATGGACATACAAATGAAAATGATCAAGAAACCTTCTCTAATTCAAATGATCATTGTTCAAATCCAACAATGGAAATTACGATTGCAGTAACAGGTCCACTTTCATATGATAGAGATGTTATTGAGGTCCCTATGGATACATGTATTACCGTTTGGTTTTTAAACACAATTGACATTCCGCATAGTTTCGCTATCGCCCCTGTGGAAAGTAATAATGGGATAGACGCGGTTTATATGAATTTAGAAAATGCAACCGCAGTTTGTGGTCAAGCCAGTTCTGACTCTGCAGATATACCTGGAGCTGCAAGATTCAACATAAAAACTCCAAACGAGGTTGGTGATATTGCATTCTATTGCAGTTATCCTGGTCATCATGAATCAGGTATGGAGGGTGTATTAAGAGTTATTGACGATCAACATGATCCAGATTTAGAAAATTCAGTTCTCCTATTTGTATCCCTATTCATCACTGTAATCGCTCTTTTAGTAGTACTTAAAGTTACAATTAAAAAATTGTGAGTTACTTTAGTTTCGAGATTAACCGGGGATGATGTGAATTTATTTGTTTGGATTTTATTGTTGTGAAAAATTTTCTCCCAACATGATCAAGATTGTGGGATTGTGAAAAAACCAAATTGAAAAACCGAAGCTTGATTGTAATCAATATTTTAGCAGATATTAGTCATTTAAGAAGAATATGAACATTATGACTATAAATATCAATTCAAATTGTGGGGGGCTATTATTTTTAATGACAAATATTAATTAGATTGATCCAATATTTATCAAAAGATTACAAATATTGTACATTAGGATAAATAGAGACCCTATCAATTTACTTTGTGAAAAACAAAAGTAACAAGTTATTACAACTTCTTTTAAATAATAAAATCCTAGCAATTAGAAACTACTTAATAGGGTTCAACACGATCTAAACTGAAAAATTGTTTTTTTCTGCGTAGTCTATAAGTAAGTTTATTCGTTTAATAATGAGTTTATTTCCTTTAGAAAATAATCCATTAA
>JAAFKL010000338.1 GCA_021399405.1 Candidatus Heimdallarchaeota archaeon
GGGGGGATTTGAACCCCCGAACCACAAGGGCACAGAATTAGCAGTCCTGCCGACTACCAGGCTATCGCACCGCACCAAAGTTAACAGTCAGGTTTTGTTTTAGTATAACGACTCCAACAAAATACTAACTAAGTTTCTTGAGGTAAATTGGTTTTAATTGATTTCGATAGATTGCCCTATTTAATTATCAAACATGGAAAGTAAATGATAATTATAAAATTAAAAATAGCTATAATCCTAGACATTATTAATAATTGATCCTAATTTATTATTGTGAGGAAATTTTTGTTGGTCCTTCTTATAATGGTTGGTCTAATAGGATTTCAATCAATTAGTATAGCACCAATCTATGGGGAGGCTGCAGTCCCTACTGAACTCGAGGCACAAATCCACCTTTTAATTAATGAAGAAAGATCTTCCGCTGTACCTAACTTTCCAGTCCTTAAATTTCAATCTACGTTAATTGAAATAGCTCGAACCTATAGCCAGTACTTGTACGATAATAATCATTTTGATCATATTGATTTAGAGGGAAATGGACCCTCTGATAGAGTAGTAGCAAAAGGAATTGATTATACTCTTGTTGCTGAAAATCTATACATGGCAGAAAATATTCCAGAAAGACAAATAGCAAATTCAGCTGTTGACGGATGGATAAAAAGTGATGGTCATTATCGAAATATGAAAAGTTTTACTTCATTCACTGGGATTGGAGTGTATGAACAAAATGGTTTGTACTACATTACCCAGATATTTGTTGAAGCATCAGAGACTCATATGAAATCAGTAGGATTGGTTTATGATAATGATAACTTCAGTCCTCTAGCAGAACCTACTTTTTTTGAAAAATATCAAGAAGGTTTGATTCTACTAGGTTTAATTTTATTAATTATTTTCTTGGGTAAAAGAGCAGAATCACTCAATCGTCAAAGGGGTCGACGATAGAGCGATCTACAAGGCGGTAAAGATTGGCACAGGTTAGAATAGTTAGTTAACTGAGAGTTTAACGGATTTTGCTTCTTCTGATTTTGGTAAAGTAATTGTAAGTACCCCATCTTTCAATGTAGTAGTTGCAGACTTACTGTTTACAGGTTTCGAAAACTTGAATCTTCGCCTGAAGCTTGAGGAATATCTTTCTCTGTGTAAGAAGGTGATATTCTTTACGTCCTCTTTTTTATTGTCTTCATTATTCTCTTCTGTTGTTTCTTCTGTTTTATCAAGATTAACACGAAGTTCTAAGAATTCATGATTTACTTCAATCTCAATATTTTCTTTCTCCACTCCTGGAACATTTGCTACGATTATGTATTCGTCTTCATTTTCCAATAGATCAACTGGCATAATGGTTCTGTCTTCATTAAATAATCTGCTAAAGTCCCTAAATAGTGGGCTTTGTCGTCGTGTTCGGTATTTTACTAAACTCATTTTATTTCCTCTGTTTTAGTTAGTGGTCTTGTTAGTTATGACCCTACTGTATAGTACTAAAGGTTCACTAGTATATAAATGGTTTGAAAATGGATAATAGCGCGAAGTAAAAGCCTAATAAAAATTAATCACTCAAACAAAAATAATAATCTAAGAATATATCAAAAAATACAACCAAGAGTTGCAAACAAAGATGATATTATCATAAGACGCTAAAAGCAGACTCATTAAATATTCTTGTGCCTGATAAAACTGTCTTATATGATTCACATGTAGCACTAGGTGCCGATATGGTCGATTTTGCTGGATTCATGATGCCTGTTAGATACAAAACTAACATTGTGGAAGAACACTTGGCTGTAAGGAATAACGTAGGGATGTTCGATACAAGCCATATGGGAAGATATTGGATAACCGGAAGTGAAGCTAAACAATTTCTGGATTTTCTCGTCCCTCGGAATATTATGAAACTTCAGGATGGTAGATCTGGATATACATTCATTCTCAATAAGGATGGTGGATTTAAGGATGACGTAATTATTTCTCAATTCTCTGATGAGGAACTTATGCTTGTCTGCAATGCAGGTAATAGACCTAAAATCTGGAGTTGGATTAATGCCATTGCTTCTGAATGGGTAAAAGAAGGTAAAAACATTAAACTCGAGGATCGAAGCAAATCTAGCTGTATGATAGCAGTACAGGGACCGAAAGCTTTTCCCGTACTTGAAGAAATATTTGGGAGTGAGTTACCCACAAATCGATTTAGAGTGAAATGGGTAGATTACAAAAATGAGAAATATTTATTTTCGACAACAGGATATACTGGTTCTGCCGGTGGTGAAGTAATTATTTTTGGAGATGAAAGCGATATACAAGAAAAAGCTGAAAAGTTTTGGAATTTGTTATTGGAAAAGCAAGTTATTCCTTGTGCATTGGGATCAAGAGACACATTAAGATTAGAGGCAGGTTATCGACTATATGGCAATGATTTAAGTGAAGAATTACATCTACTTGAATCTGGACTCGATTTTTATCCATTTGTAGATATTGAGAAAGAAACAGGATACATGGGACAGCAAGCTGTGTTAGAAATGCAAGGTAAAGCAGATAAAACAGTAGTAGCATTTAAATTATTGGACCGAGGGATTGCGAGACACGATTACAATGTCATCATTGAAGGTGAAGAGAGGGGTAAGGTTTTGTCAGGATCTCAATCACCTATGACCAAAGAATCGTTTGGAATGGCATTAGTACCGCTAAGTCATAAAGAAATTGGTTCCAGATTTTCAATTCAAATTCGTAAGAAATTTATCGAGGCTAAAGTAATTAAATTACCTATTTATGATGAAAGTAAATATGGGGTAAATGTAATTACTCGTTGAATATTTCTAAATTCTTAAAATTCTAATCTTTTGATATTCCTCTTTTCGACAGCTAATTCAATTATTTTGCTGAACAATAAGGCAAATGCCACTCCACAAGCCTCTTTCTCTGTTTTTTCATTTACAAAACTCTGCTCATTTAACTTAGTATCAAGTATCTCTATCATTTGATCTAAAGTTAGCAATTCGTTGAAATATGCATATCCCACGAGGGCTTCTCCAGCATCAGCAACTTTGTCTGGTTTGGTTTTTTTCCCTAATTCCTTCCTTAAGTCAGCAATTTCCATTGCCTTGGTTAGAGAATTATCCCAAAC
>JAAFKL010000058.1 GCA_021399405.1 Candidatus Heimdallarchaeota archaeon
AATTTTATAATGGCTCTCGTCTACGAGAAATTAAAAATCGATATTTTAGATTGAAACGTAGACTCCAGAAGAAAGGCACTAGATCTGCAAAACGTAAGCTAAAACGTATTGCAGGTAAAGAAAGACGGTTTCAGAGGGATCAGAACCATTGTATTACAAAAACCATTATTAAAAATATGAAAACAAACTCTACAATAATACTTGAAGATTTAAGTGAAATTAGAAAATCAGCTAAGCAACGAAAAAAATCTAGAGGATCTCGAGAACTTAATTCCTGGGGGTTTTATCAATTTCAGATTTTCCTGCAATATAAGGGAAAGGAAAAGAATATTGAGGTTGTTTACATAAATCCAGCTTATACCTCACAGCGATGTAGTATGTGTGGATTTATATCCAAGAAAAATCGTAATAGAGCAAATTTTACTTGTATCCGCTGTGTATTTAATTTAAATTCAGATCTTAATGCTTCACGTAATATTGAGAGTAAATATTTTAATGATGAATATTTATTGTATGAACTAGCTCTTAAAGCCAGAGGTTTTTTGAGTGGGGCTCCCGTCATTATCCCTAATGTAGCATCCTAGGATAGTTACAAGAAAAAGTATACTTTTTTGAATGATAATATACCCTCACGCTATATTTCAATTAAATTTAAGAGGATTTGCAATGCCAATTCTAAAAATCAAATTACATCAAAGTTTGAGAATTAAAGGAGAACCCCATGAATTCTCGGAGTCGTTTAATTCGGGAACAATCGTAAATAATATGCGAAAATTGTTGAGCAATCAACCAGCGATACTTGATTTATGTTTATCCCATAAAGGCAGGAAACCAGGTATTTTATATTTATCTGAAAAAACTGAATTGGCGAGTTTAGGTTTATTAGAATCTGAACTCAATGAAGACCTAGAAATAAGGATTGTGCCAATTCTGCATGGCGGGTAATTTGAATAATTGTGTAAAACTAAATAGATTATTGTGGAATTTATTTGTTAGTTGATTTTGTTGGGAAAAAAATTTTATATGGATGGTACTATCCATGTTTAATGTGGGTGAGAAAGATAGTAAGAGTATGGCGAAATAAGACTGGAATAGAAATCAAAAAAACTTACTATTATTGGTATAAAAGCATTCGTCGAGGGAAAAGAGTAATTTCTGAGTGTATTGGTCCTGCAACTGAAACAGATTACATTGAATATATCGAGAATAATTAATCATTAAATTCTAGAGTAAGCAACTCATTGAATTGTATCGTTTCAACGATAGGGTATTCTAAGAGGATTTTATCAGTGAGCCGATATTTAACTGCACGAGATCCACTTTTTTGCCGATCCAAATAACCATTTTCGAAGAGACGAGCCAGATAGGTTGCAATTGCAGAAGTTTCACCAAGCACTAAAGATGTTGTATGAGTCAATTGTTCTTCTAGTACCTCCTTTGCAGTGAACCAATAGTTCTCTGAGAATGCCATTCGAATAAATAGCGCAACTCTCTCCTTCTTTGATGATTGCCAAAGTTCATTAGGAGATAGATCAGCATTGTAAGTCATCCCTGATTGTGCTTCAGTATCAATGGATGAAGATTGTGTACTAATCACACCCGTTGAAGTAACCGCAGTAACCAGCGCTGTAATCTGATCTGGAGTCATATTTGGAGAGACTTCAATAACTGTTCCATTTGGAAGTTTTATTACAGAGCCTTTTACCATTTTAACTTCAATATAATATTGGATTAATGGTATTTAAATCCCGATATGATCTAGACGATTATTTTCATTAATGCAAAAATCAATAAATTTGAATTTGAGAGGGTGATACTGTAATTTTCAGCATGTTATTTGAATATTCAATTGCATATAACTATAATGGCAAATATTGCGTATAATTACTTCATTAGAGCTTGTATTTCTTTTCTAATAATGGAGGAAACCAACTTACCATCTGCACGACCGGATAACTTAGCCATAGCCTTTCCCATTAAACCACCCATCACGCTCATCCCTCTCTCTTCGATCATATCTTGATGATCTTTAACCAACTCAACTATTATCTCTTCTATTTCAGAAACATCCATTTTCTTCAATCCTAGCTTCCCCAATAGATCGATCATAGATTGTTCTTGATTTTCAATTGCACCGATGATTATTTGTGACAAAGATTCACTAGATAATTCACCACTGGCTACAAGATCAAACATTTCGTGATATCTAGCATTTGAGAATTTTTGAATATCAAATCCTTGTCTTCGAATATCGATCATAGTTGAGATGAGTGTACTTGCTACAAGTTTGGGTTCTACTTTATGCTTAGTAATAATTTCCTCAAATAGAGTATTTTGGGGATGTAAAACCAATTGATTAGCTAATTCCTCAGATAATTTTAATTCGGATCGATATCTCTTGGATCGTTCTTCAGGCATTTCGAATTTTGTTTCATCGATCCTTTTAATGAGATCTTTGGTTAATTCAATTGGTTTTGAATCTGTCTCAGGGTACATTCTTGCTTGACCAGGTAATGGCCGCAAAAACCCAGTTGTACCATCAGCTCTTGGGGATCTTACCTCAGGAATAAGCCCTTTAGTAGATAACCATAATGAAATTGTATTTTTAATTCCTTCAATTGCTAAATTTGCAAGGTTAGCAGGACCAATTAGTAGAATGAAAGCGTCATTTTCTTTGGTTTTGAGTGATTTCTGCACTGCTTCAACCTCATCTTGCGTAATACCGAATTTTGGTAATTCATCAGAGTGAAGTATACCACCCACACCTGCAGTAACTTTACTAATTTCTGCAAATTCTGAGCCAAGTCTATAATCTGGTTGAATCTCAAATCCGATTAGTCCAGCAAAATCCGCCATCTTGAAACCAATTATTGATTCTTTGCGTTTTAATGCAGATTGTACAAATTTTGCTTTACATTTTTTGAATGATTTTGTTACGTCTTTAGATTTAGTTGGATTGAGTTTCTTTGAAGTTATGTTGCGTGATTTTATGATTGAAATTAATTCCAACATACGATCTTGTCTGATGGACTCATTTGTAACGTATAATGGTAAAAGATCTAATTCAGATACACCTTTAATTTCTATTCTGGTACCTTTTTTGATTGAAACATTCAAATCCTGTCTAATAGTACCCTGTCCCCGTTTGACAAACCCTGTAGTCCTCAATAACCCTCCTATTCTTTTCGCAGTTGCTAAAGCTTCATCTGGGGATCGAATATCAGGTGAAGTTGCAATTTCGATCAATGGAATCCCTAAACGATCTAATCTAAATTTTCTTGTCTTTCCTTCTTTACCGACATTTTTTGCTGAATCTTCCTCAAGGTTTGCTTGATAAATCCCTATCCTTTTTCCATCTACTTCAATAAAGGAATTTTCAGATCCATATGCAATTTGAGCCGTTCTCTGAAATCCAGAAGTATTACTACCATCAATAATTGTTTTACGATTAATCAGGATTTCATCTACTAATTCTAAATTAAACAATTTTTTAGCCATTGTCAAGGTTCGATATAGAGCTTCTTCATTTATTGGCAATATAGGTTCCTCATCAAGTTCTATTAGACATGTCGTATCATGAAATGCCTCGTAGATAGTGGTAGATTGTTTATTTTTCTCAAATTGTGCAGTGATATCAATATCGCCGGTTTCTCCTGATACAGCACGGAATTTACGGATCACCTTAATATCCGATTCGTCATCACGTAAATACGCTGGGCATGGGCAAAATAATTTGCTGCCATGGGTCATAGCAATATCTTTCTCATTATAAGGAGCCAAAACTTGCTGGTGAAACTCAAGACCAACCATCAGGCCAGCTTTTTTGAAATCAATTTTTGTTGGTGCCTTTGCTTGAAATTCCATTTAAATCACACTCTCCTGGTATTTACTTAATTCTGTTATCTCTCCTGCATAATTGGTCAGCATGTGAGTTTTGATATCTTCGGTATCAGAATATTGACCCAATATCCAACCAGATTTTATTAAAGCTGTTTCTGGTAACATATCGCCTAGATAGGTTACTCCAAGTTGATAGGTAGAACGAAGAGCTCTGTAGACAAAAGGATGAACTCGCCCGTATAAGCACTGACTAGTCATACCGACAAATATTCCCTCTTCCGATGCTCTTTTTAAACTAGGGAGCCATGATTTACGTGTATCTTCAGGAAATGAAGGTACATGCCCAAGTCCAGTTCCCTCAATTATGATGGCTCTAGTTCCTCTATCAATATACCAATCAAGCAAATCTGGTTCAATTCCTGGATATATTTTCAATAAAGCAATTCTATCGTCGAAATCACTAATGAGTTCGACATCACCATCATGTCTCCTATTAAATGTGGTATTGATTTCAGTAATTCCCCCATCAATATCTATACGAGCTAGGGGATCTTCATTTATTGCTTGGAAAGCATCTCTTCTAGAAGTATGCATTTTCCTAACTTTTGTACCTCTTGAGATTTGGCAGTAATCGTCATTTGAAGACTCATGCATGCATACCATTACTTCTGCAATGTCGGAATGTGCAGCAAACCTAGCAGCAGAAATCAAATTAATCGCACCATCAAAAGATCCACGATCGGAAGATCGCTGAGCTCCTGTGATCACAACTGGACTATTTACATTACGTACCATGAAACTTAGTGCAGCTGCTGTGTACCCCATTGTATCAGTACCATGAGATATCACAACACCGCGAGATCCCGAATTAAGTTCGTTCACGACACTTTTTGCGATTATCCCCCATTGTCTGTGGTTTATATCCTCTGAACCAAGATTAAAAAGTGACTCCACGTTCTTGAAAGATACCTCATTAAACAATTCAGGAAGTGAAGCGAAAATTTCTTCTGGTTGCATGGCCATAACTACCCCACCAGTACGGTAGTCAATCCTCGAAGCAATAGTACCACCTGTTGCCAACAAAGAGATTTCAGGCAAATCTTTATTCTGATCTGGAACACGAATTTGGAATTTTTCTAATTCAACAGAACCATCCATTTTGGAAATCTCCATTTCTTTAGACTTTTTTATCCCGATATTATATCCATTATCCAGTTTAATGAGAATAGAATTTGGATTGCCCATCTCATTTTGTGCTAAAAGAATACCTTCTAGGTTTTTGAGACCATCAACAATATTTACCCTATCACCCGGCACAGCCTCTATTTGCTTCAAGATTTGTACAACTGCTCTGGAATAATTTCCGTAAGTTGATTCAACAGTCGATATTGTCGC
>JAAFKL010000339.1 GCA_021399405.1 Candidatus Heimdallarchaeota archaeon
AAAATTGAAGGAATGACATGTGGATCCTGCTCCAAGGCCATCACAGCAAGAGTATCTAAATTTGACTTCACGTCAGATGTTTCCATTGATCATGAATCAGATAGTGGTAAAATGGATGTTAGTGGGGATTTTGATGAGAATAAAGGAAAAATTATCGCTGCAATTAATCAAATCGGTTACAAAGTAGTAGAATAAGCTGAAAATTTAATTCGAGTGAATATCGTTCATCTATCCCATTGTGAAAAAATTATTGATTTATTCAAGTAATTGAGTGGGCAAGAATTAATTATACCATCTCCTTCCTTACTTAATGAGCACTAGTCATGATTTGATTGATGATGACGTAAAATCAAGCCTTTATAAACTAAATAAACCAAGATATGCCGCTTGGGTATTGTATGATGTTGCAAACACTTTTTATGCAAACGGAATTCTTACTTTAATTGCAGCAACGTGGTTGGTGATCGTATTACAGGAAAATGGATACAGTTACGATGAAGCTGGGTCTATCTTTGGTGTTCTTCTCTCTATAACAGGAGTATTCATGGCTGTTTTGCTTCCTATTTTGGGCGCGATTAGTGATGTCAAACAAGAGAGAAGGAATTTTGTATTGCTTTTCTCTGGTATTTGTATAATATCAGTGGGCATATTTGCATATTCCAACAACTTATGGGTGGTCATGATTTTCTTTGCAATTTCAATGATTTCTTATCAGTGGGCTCAGATGTTTTATGACAGTATGTTGCCAGGTGTTGTTCCTCCTGGAAAAGAAGCCCGTCTTTCTTCTATTGCAATCGCCCTTGGTTATTTTGGAGGAGCAATGATAACAGTTTATTCCTATATTCTCAGTGTCAATGAAAACGCACCTGTAGACAATCCAGAAAACGGAGCTATAACTTTGGGTTATTTTCCCAAATTAATAATACCTATAATGATCGGATTTGCATTGCTTACACTACCTTTGATTAGAGTTAAGGAGACTGATTGGAGTAAAATTAGAAAAATTATTCATTTGAAGGATGATGATGGTGAGTTATCAGAAGATGAGATAAAGGACATTGCGGATGATGTTCATCCTTCAATACTCAAATCAGCAATGGCAGCATTTGGTGAACTATGGGGGACATTAAAAGATATCAAAAAAACTAACATAGGAATGTTTTATTATATCATTGCATACTTTATTATTGCTGATTTAGCAAATCTCATAACATTAATTACGGCCCTGTATTTTCGAGGCGTACTGGGCATGGCTGAGAGTGAATATTACACTTTATTGGCTGTAACAGGAGCTGGTCTGATCTTTCTATCATACTTCATAGGTCGAATATGTGATCGTTATGGTGCAAAACGTGGCTTTCAAACAATAGGCGTACTATGGATAGTTTCATTGACAATATTTATCCTTGAGGGGGTAGTGCTTGAACGCTACACCCTATACATCGCAGCATTACTTATGGGGCCAGCGCTATCAGGAGTTTGGATTTCACAGAGACAAATGGTTTTAGAACTTGTACCTAATGAGGAATCCTTGGGGAGATATTTTGGTTTAACCAAATTTTCTGGAAAGCTCTCAAGCGCAGTTGGACCTGCTCTTTTCTTTGGTGTAAAGGCATTTTTTGGAACCATTTGGGATGACAATGCAACACCATTTAGGATGGCAATTCTTTTCTTAACAATTTTGTTAATTATTGGATTCATTATCCTTCAAGTTGGTGTTCCCAATAAGCATATTGAGTTCAAGGCTAAAAAACAAAGAATGCTTGAAGCTTTGAAAGATATTAATTAGCTTGCTCTAATATTTTGCAATCAATTCTTAATGATAATAGACAAATTAAATATAAATAATTTTGACTAATCTACAAAATCTATAGGAACAGATGGTCGGTACCCTTGTAAATCTATTGAAACATAGTGATAACCCAATTTTTTCAACTCTGAATAAATAAATTCTCTTGAATCATCAGCCATAATTATTCTCAATTCACCCGGTCCAACCTCTATCCTTGCCAAATCACCATGGTCTCTTACTCTGAGAATACTAAGATTAAATTTTCTTTTTATCATATATTCAGCCTTATCAATCCGTGAAAGATTTGTGATTGTAATTGGAACTCCTGTGATAATCCGAGATGCTAGACATGCAGTTGCTGGTTTTTCTGCAGTTAGCAATTCATTCATTGATGCAATGAACCTAACCTCAGATTTGTTCATCTTTGCTAAAACCAAAGGATTTAGGACATCGTTCTCCATACTAGCTTGGTGCCCAGGTCGGTGACCTTTGAGATCAGAGATATTTGTTCCTGAGAGAATATAATCATAACCCACTTCTTCTTTTATCTTTGAGATAAAACTATAAAGTAAAGATTTGCAGTGGTAACACCTATTTTCATCGTTCAAAGCATATTCAGCACTGTGGTCAACCTCATTATAATCAATGAACCTAATTTGGAGTCCCAGTTGAGATGCTTGGTTCCTGGCAATGTCTACTTCGCTCTTAGGAACGGATGAACCTGTCTGCATCACAAGAAGTGTTTCCGCTGCATATTCTCTGGCTAAAAATGCAACAACTGAAGAGTCCACACCACCAGAGAAAGCTACAACGACTTTTTTACCATTGAGCAATTCCTTCACAATCAATGTTTTGCTCAATATATTATTCTCGTCTGTGATTTCTAGGTTTATTGACATTAATTGCTAGAATCATTGTTAATATTTTAAGAATCTGTTGCGAGTATT
>JAAFKL010000340.1 GCA_021399405.1 Candidatus Heimdallarchaeota archaeon
CAGCATTATGGGAGTATTTAATGGGATTAGACCCTCTTGAAGTTGATAATTCATCTGATAAGGATAATGATGGTCTTACAAATCTTTTTGAATGGGAATACACTGGAAATTACACTCACGGACTAAATGCATCAAATCCTGATACAGATGGTGATGGAATGATTGATGGATGGGAGGTTGAAAACGATTTAGATCCATTAAAAAATGACGCACACGAAGATCCAGATAATGATTTCCTACCCAACGATTTTGAACACGAATATGGATTGGATCCCAATAACCAAAGAGAACTTTACGTAATGCTGATTATGATTATCCTCATTATTTCTACCATAAGTTACATGCTGTTGAGAATTCGGGATATAAATAATCAGGCTAAGAAAGAAAATTTTACAAATATGTGGGATAAACGTAAATCTCTGAAAGCAGGCTTTGAAACACAGATAGAAAGATCAGAAGCTCAAAAACTTGGTTTTCTAACTAAAGAAGTCAGAGATATTATCGTAGCGACGGGACTGAAAAATGCAAATATAATGAAGGACACGTGGGTAAAACGAAATACAGACATATTAAATGATGTGGATAAATTTGATCTTGACATAGCAATTTCTAAAATCCTTCAAACCGAATCACCTCGTGAATTATTAATAGTGCAAAATGAATTTGGTAACATCTTAGCTATGCTTAAAGAAAACAATATAAAATTGAATAATCAAATTGCACTACAGGACACTCTACTCAATTTAATTGATAGAGGTAATTCTAATCTAATGGTAGGTATTTCAAGGGATTATATCGAAAATATACGTCATACCAGTAATGAGACTAGTCACAAAATGCATGGTGTAATAAGATCATTTGAAAAGGAAATTGAAAATCGAAAAGAATGGTTCCAACCTTGGGAAGCACTTTTAACCTTGATTCAAATTACACCGGATGAAAAGCCAATTAGTATTTCAGAAATTATGCAAGTGATTAATCGATCGGAGGAGCATGCTGAAGATCTACTAATAGCTTTATTGAAAGAGAATACCAAAATTGGCTCATACAATAACCAAACAAAATCCTACACCAAAGCATCTAATATCGACAGATATCTAGAAATCGCACTAGCCCAAATGAAGGACCCTGATGAATCTTTGAAAGAATAGATCAAAATGCTTAATTTTTATTTTGTTTCATTCGTGTTATTTTGCAATCTTCACATCGGTATTTAGTTTTTTTATGAAAACCTCCTTTCCGTTTGACATCTTTCATTTTCTTTTTACATTTTGGACAGTACATCAGTAATACTCGTTAATTTTCTTACACAAACTGAAGATATTATCTTTTTCCATTGTAATAAAGCATTACATCTCACCAATCCACTAAATTCACGATATTGATTAAAAGACTCAACCTAGCTCTCCAACGTGGCCATTTCAATTAATGGAAAGTGGTTTGTCGACGAAAAAGGGAGAAAAGTCATTCTCCGTGGAGTTAATCTAGGAGGGTCAACAAAGGTACCTTTCTCGAATGGAGCAACTCATATTAAAACCGATTTTTCTGATCATCAAGATGTATCTTTTGTAAATCGACCTTTTCCAATTGATGAAGCAGATGAGCATTTCAGAAGATTGAAAAATTGGGGATTCAATACTCTTCGGTTGTTAACAACTTGGGAGGCTATCGAACACAAAGGTCCTGGAATTTATGATTCAGATTATATTGATTATTTTGCCAAGATTTGTGAGATAGCTGCAAGATATGATTTTTACACTTTTGTTGATCCACATCAAGATGTCTGGTCAAGAATGACGGGTGGTGATGGTGCTCCAGGATGGACATTTGATAAGATAGGAATTGATATAACAAAATTAGCAGAGAGTGATGCTGCTTTGACAATGCAGCACCATTATCCTGAGAATTACCCACAAATGAGTTGGGCAATGAATCATTATCGTTTTGGGGTGGCTACTATGTTTTCCTTATTTTTTGGAGGTAATGATTTTGCCCCAAATTGCAAAGTTGATGGAGTACCAGTCCAAGAATTCTTTCAATCCCATTTCATTAATTCTATCGCTGAACTAGCAAAACCACTCCAAGAAATTGATAATATTATTGGGTTTGGACCTATGAATGAACCCGGAACAGGATATATTGGGGTAGAAAATTTAAATAACCAATGGAAGTCTTTAATAATTGGAAAGGCCCCAACTCCGTTTGATACAATGATAGCAGCATCTGGTTATTCGATTGATGTTCCCTTTTTCAAGCAAAAATTACTTGGCCTGAGAAAAACAGGCGAAGAAATATTAAACCCAAATGAAATTAATTTGTGGAAATCTGATTGTATATGGAAGAAAGAAGGAGTTTGGGAGGAGGACAAAGATGGAATACCAATATTACTCAAACCAGATCATTTCATTTATGGAAAGAAAGATGATATACACTTTTTTAGAGATTATCTCAAGCCATTCTCGATTGATTTTACTGATAAAATTAGATCAATTATACCGGAAGCCATTATTTTCCTTGAGGGACAACCAATTGAAGGTAAAGGTATTATTTGGGAAAACAGTGATCCTGTAAATATTGTTAATGCAGGGCACTGGTATGATGTAGCAACACTTGTCACAAAGAAATATCGAGCCTGGGCAACTCTGGATATCAAACGCAATAAACTTGTATTCCGTCACAAGAATGTTAGAAAGGCTTTCTTAAATCAATTACAGACGGGTGTCAACAATTCCAAATCAATCCAAAATGGAATTCCTAGTTTAATAGGCGAATTCGGCATCCCATTTGATCTCAATAATAAAAAATCATATCGTACAGGAGATTATAAAACTCATATAGCAGCTTTATCTTTGTACTATGATTTGTTGGATGAATTAATGCTCAACTCGACTCTGTGGAATTATACATCAGATAACTCCAATGAATGGGGAGACTTATGGAATTTAGAGGATTTATCAATATTCAGTCGAGATCAGCAAAGCAATCCTGATGATCTAAACAGTGGGGGTCGAGCAATTGAGGGATTCTGTCGACCTTACCCAATAAAAATTGCTGGTGAGCCAATAAATTATAGTTTCAATCAAAAACGAGGTATATTCAGATTGACATATATTAACGACCCATCGTTGGACTATGATACGATTATTTTTGTTCCAAAAATACAATATCCTCACGGTTATGACCTTTCTTTGTCAAATGGAGAAAGCAAAAAACTTGATCAGTCCCTAAGAATACGATCAGGAAGAGAAGGGGGCATAACAGTAGAAATTACAAAAATTTAATCAAGCAATTTTTGTTTTCTCGTTTAATCCAAATATAGTAAGAATTTTGGATAGTCATTCTATTTTACTTAATTTAAGTGGAGAAATGGACTGAGGAATCATGCAATTATAGACATGTGATTTGTTTTTTATTATGGTTTGACAATTACATCATTTTTATTTCAACTTTTGGACAATTATATCCAAAATATCTAAATATATGTTTATTTATTCTAGTTATAGTGACTTATAGACGAGACAAATATGAAAAATTTATGGATTTATTTTGGTTACTTATGTTGTCGATAGGTGGAATGATAGTATTAGCCGTTTTAATTACGTTTGCTAGAGATTCATTCCTTGGCCAACAAAATACCTTCTTCTTCTTTGAAGCACTCATTGTAGGGATGTTTGTTTTTCTTACTCTTGCATTATTTATTATTCTTGGATATTTATCCAGTCACAAAAAACCAGAAGTATCAATTATAGAAGTTCGAGATATATCTCAATTAAATATGCATAGTAATTTACTTCAAGAAGATGCATTGATCAAAAGTAAAGATCTCTAATCTACCACTCCAGCATCTTCAAGAATCAAATCGTCTACCACCAAGAATGTAAATATCAACGATAATCTCACCTACTAAAGCCACTAAATAATAATACCAAGGTACTGATCGATAATCACCATAAATGATGGCTACAAACGTTATTATAACAAATAAAACTAAAGCGTAAACAACAAAAAGTGGCTGGAAACTAGTGCGATACTTAATTTTTTTTCGCATTCCAAAAGACAATTCTCGCTTCAAATATCTGCGACCACCTTTGAGTACACGTCTTGATGCTCTCATCTTTCGAGAGCCATTGGTTTGACGTTTTGCCATATATTTTTGTTGACGTTTGGAAACCATTTAATCACAACTGAATTAGGAATGAAACTGATTCTTATATCTTTTTTCAGTAAATAAGTCCTGCTACTTTGAAGTTGATTACTTACACATACTTAGATTGCCCAATATGGAGAAATATGTTTTTCGAATTTTTCAATGGTCAAATCAAACATAGATTCTAATTCGGATTTATATTGATTAGGAACCTCAAAAGGTTGATCCATTAACTTTGTAGGAAAATCTACGCCCCATAGCTTTTGACATTCATCTATCCATTCCGGAGGTAGGTCGACTAGAGGTTTACTGTTGGATAGACCTTGAACTTCAGATATCCACGATCGGGTTACACTCAAAGGATTGTAACCTCCACC
>JAAFKL010000341.1 GCA_021399405.1 Candidatus Heimdallarchaeota archaeon
ATATTGAGGTTGTTTATATAAATCCAGCTTATACATCGCAACGATGTAGTGATTGTGGATTTATTTCCAAGAAAAATCGTAATCGAGCAAATTTTACTTGTATCAGCTGTGGATTTAACTTAAATTCAGATCTTAATGCTTCACGTAATATTGAGAATAAATATTTTAATGATGAATACATTATGTATGAACTAGCTCTTAAAGCCAAAGGCTTTTTGAGTGGGGCTCCCGTCATGATCCCTAATGTAGCATCCTAGGATAGTTACAAGAAAAAGTATACTTTTTTGAATGATTCAAAATATTCCTTAATATTTTATGTGTGTTTTACAATCAAAAACAAATCAAGAGAATGATACTTTAATTTAGCTTCAAATTTATGATAAATAGACTACTCTCATGGTTCTGTATGAGATTTTTTGAATATCGATGAAATATAGCTTCCGAGTAGTCAACCATTTTCTACTTATTTCAACATTATTTTTAATTTTCCATTTTATTAACTAGGAGCTATCTTCTAACCCGATTATTAATTCCCGATTCCTGTAAATCTCTTTTATTGATATTATTGCAATTTCAATGCTTAAGCGATACAACTAAATAGGTAATCATTAAATACTTTAAAAACAATAATTGCATACTGAGTAATGTAAACATGGTAACAAGCGTAAAAAGATTAGAAGGCCTAGCAAACGATGTTATGTTGTTATCAACACTCGGAGATGTAGTTACAGTTCAAATTGATTTAATGGGAGTTAAATCTGTATCTGATCTTTTGACTGAAGAATTTAATGATTCTGAAACCAATGGGTTATACATGGACAATATGATTTTACAAAGAATACATGAGAGTCATTTGATTGATTACCATTCTGTATTTGATAAGATCACTGAAATTACGGGTGATTATGATTCGATTGAAGGAGTTACTGCGCTTATACGAGTTCAATTTCAAGCAAGCCCTATTGAAATTACAATCGAGCTTGATGGTAAAAACAGAAGTCCGCAATTATTACAAGTTACTGATCAATCCTCTTATTTCAATCTACTAAATATGATTAGAACTAGATGGGCAATTGCTACAAGAATGATTGGCTAACCTGCTTAACCTAATTAGAATTACTAATTTTCTCCAACAATGATAGATACGGTGCAATTACATATTTTTGTTCATCAGTAAATTTATCAAAATGCAATTTAAGATGTTTTAACAAGCATGTTGCTATAAGTTTTCTAAATTCCATTGCAGTCGCTTGTTTCATACTTGCAACTGCTAGCAAGGAATACCAAATCTCCGGAATCCCAGAAGTAGGTAGAGGATGGAACTGGTTACCTACAAAATCATCTAATATTACTGTAAGGGAATCCATATGTTCTTTCGCTTTATTTTTTTCATGGTTGTACATCCCCTGAATTCTGTTTAATCCATCATTTATCATTTCAACTACTACTCGATTACTTGTATTGGATTCCAATTTAGATGCTTTTGTGTTCAATGTAATCAAGTTATCTAAAATTAATTCCGTCACAGATTCAATATGTATCTGTTGATTTAGTTTTCGCCAATACCCTAACAATAACTCTGTGGTAAAAGCCATTCCATATTCATTGACTAAATGATCAATTGAAAAAATTGACAAAACAAGCCTATCATAATAATTTTTAAAATCTTCAGTTTTTTCAGTTTTTTCTTTTCTTATCTCTTTCAAAATTTTGGATAATGCAACTACTGCAATGGGGTCTCGTTTAAGGTAATCAACAGCTTGATCCATGTCTGTAGCAATTAAATCTCGAAGTAATTTTTGTACATCTGGAAGAACGCCTTCAGGTAATGGTGCAAGTGAAGGATCAAACTCATCATCCATTAATTTTAGTTATCTCCATGAGATAAAAAGTATATACCAAATTAGATACTAAAAAGAAGGTTATCATAAGTAGTTTTTATACCTGAGTTTAACATTGATTTTAGGGAGTCGTTTCCTAGTATCACAGATACAAAATTCCACTTAATAGACAAGACACTCTGAAAAGAGCAACGGTTACATACTATTGGGATGCAAACAGGCTATTGGAGGTATATCCACCAATAGTAGGGTTCCTGTCAGTAACCCTATTGTAGCGTCTTCGGGCAGTGACAAGAAAAGTATATACTTTTCAACTGATGAGATTTAAAATAATTTATTCTCCATAAAATAAAAGTACACAGTGATATTAGAAACATAGCGGAAAATATATTATTCGATGAAACTTAGATCTTAGTTAGTTATCTCAGATAATGGAGTTGTCTTATAAATTTGATCGAAGTAAAATCTATAGCCAACGAAAAATAAAAGGAAGCCAAGGGTTAAACCTGTGATTACAAAACCTAACCATGAGAAATAAACATAGGTTGTCATGATTGCAGTAACCGAGGTATCAGTATCAGATAATGACGCTAATTGTGCATCAGGATTGATAAATAAAAATAAAATTAAACTTACAATGGATAAGAAGAGAAATTGAACAATTAAGTATAGAAAGCCATACGATAAAGATTCCTTTACATTAAATTGATTTAATTTGTAACGATAGAACCATCCCATTGGCAAAAATGAAATCCATCCAAAGAGAAAAAGTTCAGCTTTAATACTGTAATAATCCTGATTAAGAGTATCGAAATCAAAATTGGAGTTGTCTACTTTAACCCCTGCCATTGATATGATAATAAACACCAAACTCCAATAAGTCAATTGAGGAATAAAAATTCGTAATTTTTGTTTAGTTGATAAATTTGAAAGGTTTATCGATTCTCCTTTCAATAATTCAATTGTTTCTTCTATGTCATCTAATGATGTTGTATCATCTTCAAAATCAGGAATCTTGGGTTCACTAATTTCATCTGAAATAACTTCTGATGATACGACATCAATAGTTTGATCATTATCATCAAGTTCTGAATCAAAATCGGGAATCGTAGGCATCTCATCATCAAAAGATGGAATAGTTGGTCTCTCTTGATCCGTTTCAAGAATTTCTTCGGTTGATTCGAGGTTGAATTCAGGAATAGCAGGCATATCTTCATCTGATGATTCTGTCACTTGTGTTTCCTCACCGAATGTAGGTATATCTGGTAAAGAATCATCAATATCTGATGATTTGCTACTTAAGTCATCAAGTAATGAATCAATATCATCAACTTCATCAGAGGAATCCGTCATAGGCATATCACAAAACGGACAGACCAGAGATGATTTGGGGATTGATTTGTCACATGCCCAACACGATACTGTTTCCTCGTTTGTCATCCAATCAAAATTAAATGTCAAAATTATAAAGATTAGCAATTTTTATCGATCAGTAGATAACATTACAAACTGCATTTTACTTCTTAAAACATCGCAAAACAAAGAATGTTCCTAATTTTTCTGTGATATAATATTTTACTACATTTTGATCATAACCTTATTTATAATTTCATGTTCAGATAATAATATGGGAGTCGGTTCTAAACTTCAAGAAAGCTTATTAGAGTTTGAAGAGAAAACAGAGGGCATCCTTGGTTCATGTGTAATCCTCTCTTCTCAAGCATTAATGATGGCTGAAGCATCCAATCACTTTGACCGTGGAATTATCCAGGGAATGAGTGAAAAATTAATGCGATTATCTCGTGAGGTCATTGATATGTTAATTCAAAATGCCACGCTCCAATCTGTGACAGTTGAGGAAAGTGATCACTATATTTATGTTCGTAAAGTCAATCCTGAATATCACGTTGTTGTAATTACAGATAAGAGTGAACTTTCTGGACTAAGAGAAGTGAATATTAAAGGTCTAATTACAAAATTGAATAATGCACTTCCATCAAAATAATGATATTTTTCTTATTATTAACTCCAACATAACTAATTTAGGTTCAAATCAGACATAATTAAGGTAATTCTACTTATATTTTCTCAGTACTCACAAAAAAGTTATCTAGTAATGATCTGTTCTAAAACTTAGAATGGCAACCTATATTGAATCTGCGCTTGGAGATTTTATTAAATCTATTTTGACGAGGGGAATTCGTACATTAAAATCGCCTCGGTTCTTCCCATATTCTGCATTCCTACTCTTGATCGTATTAATTACAACGTTAACAGCATTTCTGGATCGAGTCAGTGATGTTTCAGATTCGATAAAAGATAATCTTCTATTCCTTGAATTAGCAGCTGCAATTAGTTTTGTGTGGGTTGGAATATTCCTCGGGAGATTAAATATCAAATTACAAATTGTAATTCTTATGTCATCTGTAATCGCATTAATTTTAGTTTTTAAATCTGATATTATTGCAGATCCCACTAAATTTACATTCAACATTGCGGCGATATTTTACATCCTGTGGATTGGCATTGTAGCATTTTCAACATTTGCAGTCATGAGAGATTTATTTGCAAATGATACTTTTGGTACAATACTATTCCTCGGTAAACCGGAGGATGACGGTAATGTTATGTTTTCTTCTTTTGCTTGGATTTTAGTATTTGTTAACATAGGTCTAGGTTACTTTGTTGTTCAAAATTATGCAGAATCGGATGCAATTTATCTTTCAGGGATAATTATTATTGTAATGTCTCTGCTTGCAGCCTTGCCATTATTTGGGATACAAAGACACAATGATGCCTTTTGGACCATTTTAACAAGCTTTTATATGTTCACAACAATAAAAATAGTCCTATTTACGTTCCAAGTTGTAAGCGGTGGAGAAGAATCTACATCAGTTTGGGACTTATTATTTTCTCTATTTATTGCATTATACACAATCCAAAATGCAGCAGCTCGAGGTATTTCCTTGGGACAAAAATTGGATGATGAAGATGATGATGATGAAGCTAAGGCGCTAGAAGAAAAATTGATGGCTGAGGAAAGAACTGGTGTCACAGCAACAATCGCAAAAATATTATCTGATCGTGGAATTGTTCTTGTAATTTTAGGAATCGTGCTTGGATATCATACAATGCAAATACAAACCATCCTTGGAAGGGATAAGAATTATTTTCAAGAAATATCAATTTTCAGTGATGCAGATATTGTTATTTTGGGCCATGAAATTAATTTAATGATATCATTAATTATTTATGTAATTAGCCTTCTACTCTTCATTTTGTTACCTTCTTTCAGAAGGTATGCAAATCCAGAAATTAACCGAATCACTTGGTTACCCCCTTATGATGAACTAAAAGACGTTGTAGCAAACATTAAATCTGGTGAGGTTGCTTGGAAAATGGATGTTACCAAAATGATTATTGGGATGGGTAAAGACAAGCTTGTGTCAAAATTTAGTCGAAAGAAAAAACCAAAAACCAATGAAGAAAGATTCACAAATACTTGGAAAAAATTAAGAAGGAAAAAGGATTAAATAAATTCTCAAACTATACGTATCTTGAATCCTATTGCAAAGAATAGCAATTCCCTGAATTTTTGCGATATTTAAGCACTATTACTAAAATCTTTTATCTTTTTGGCTGAGAGTCCAAAATGATAGAACATTATGCAATTTCAAATATTCATTGAAAGAAAAGGCAACCAGAAGGATCCTCTCGAGCTTATGATGAAAGATGTAGTGGATACATTAGGTAAAAAAAATTCTGGGTTAAAAATATATGACATTGCGGGTAAGGATGCTGATCATGCTAGAGACATTGGTCTTGAAGAAGTACCAGCGTTATTATTCGAGAAAGTTAGAATCAGTGGGCAATTAAATGAATATTTCATTTTGGCTTGTGTTGCTCAATTATTAACTGCAGATGGAAATGATCAAACTGGATCTAAAATTCAGATTGAAGATGATGATGGTCAATTAAAATTAATGGCTGCATCTGCCTTTCTAACACACCAAACTCAGATAAGGGATGAAACTAAAACTTTTCTACTCTTGATTCGTCAATCAACCGATGATTACTCTGTGAAACGTCTGAAAGCACTTGCTGACTCCGGTACAACAATTTTCATCCTAACTGATTTTAGTGAAGGAACAAATGGAGATAGAATTGCAGAGATTGGGACTCATGAAAATATCTTGATTGGTCACATTCGAAGAAACAATATTCACAAAACATTAGCAATTACAGTTAGAAAAGCTAGACCATTTTTTGGTGCATATTTACGTGCAAGACTTAGTGACGATAAATGGACTGGTTCATGGAGCCCACTTTTACACGATACAGTATCTGAACTTCGAAACTTTTTCGTTCCATTATTTATGACTTCATCCCCTGTACATTTAGATGGGTCAATTCCTGACAATGGTGAAACTAATCGTTTAGTTGCAAAAGTAAAAGACAACGTTGAAATTTTGAAATCATTATTCTTTTAATAAATATTAATATAAATTATTTTCACAAATTATGGGAATTTTCCATACCCATTACATGTTTTACCCATTTCGTCATTTCTTCTAGTACAAATATTTGTTTTAGTTATCCAGCCCTTACATAATCCAGATGTTCCAGCATCGCCATCATATAAATCACATTTACTTGTGAATTCAGCCTTTTTATCGACGTTTGGTAAAGGGATGGCCATGGTAATTAAATTAGTGACAGAAATTATTTATGTCTTAGTACGTAAAGAAAATATTTTGATAATTAACTGAATAATTTTTCTTTTGTTGAAGATTTTTTGGATTTCTCAGATTTTTCTTTGTTATCATCATCATTCCTAGGTGATGGAATTGGTTTAACAGCAGAATTGCCTTTGCCAATTAATACCTTCTTAATTATCTGTTTAACTTCTTCCTCATCTTCTTGGTCAACTTTTGGTATTTCCTTTGCTTGATCGATAAGGGGTTTCGCAATTTTGACTTTGGTGATCTTTCGTTCGGGTATGGGTTTAATTTTAGGAATTTTATTTCCATCTGTTTCAGGTGGCTGTTTCATAGATTCAATTGTTTTTGGCTGTTTTACTTGACCGGGATTAAGATTGTACTTGTGTTTTGTTGGTACAGGAATGGTAGCTGTGTCAGATTTGCTTTCAAATACCATTGATTTGTATCCCGAAAGAATATCGTCTTGTTGAGATTTCTTAATTTTCATCATATCAATTTCTGCAATTAAATGATCAATTTGATTCTCTAGTGTTCTATTTTCCTCTTTAAGAACATCAATTTGATTTCCAAGATGATCTCGGATATTCTCAAATTCTTGTGAGGTTCCATATTCATTTTTCAGTTTTTCATTCTCAATTTTTAGCTCATTATTTTTCTGATGCAAAATTTTTGAAGTCTCATGAACTTTTTGTATTTGAGGTGAAATTTGTTTTATTTTATCTTTTAAACCTTCATATCTCTGTTCCGAAAGCTCTAAGCTTTTTTGATACGTAGTTTTCACTTCATTAAATAATTCTGCCTTAAACTCCAATTCTTCTGATAGATTATCTATTTGTCTTTCTGCAACTATATTCGCACTCTGAAGTGTATCCATAACATCTTCAAACACATCAAGTTGACTAGTAAAACTATTAAATTGATTAATAGATTCTGAAATGTTTTCCTCCAAATTTTTTGCTGTGTCTTCTTGCTCTTTTGAATCATCAATCAATAAACTAATTTCATAACGTAGATTTTCAATTAATTCCTCTTTGCTCTGTAATTTTGATTCATTCGAGGTTATTGTTTCCTTAAGTGATCTGTTTTCTCGATCCATCAGATCAAAATTACGATTAGAAACTGTCGCTATACCTTCTGTGACTCTATTATCAAATTCCATCTCAAATTTTTCTAATTGTTGTTCAAATCCATCTTTTATTTTCAAAACTTCTTCATTATTGAGTTTAAGTTTTTCTTGATTTTCATCAATCAAATGGAGGAGGTACTGGATTTCGTTTGCAAAAGAGGTAAAAACATCTCTCGATAATGGATGAAGATTGTCCCAAAATCTTCGAATTAATGCATCAAATTTTCGGTGATCATCGCTAAGTTTGAGTAGATCATAGGAAATCGGTACAGGACGATTGAAAGTTTCCTCATAATCTCTTAGCAATTCAAAGATTGTTTCTCGCCTACCCATTGATACTAAATAAATATCGATGTAATGGTTCTTATATGCTTTTAAATATCAAAGTCGGATCGATAATTTTCTCATATTTTTTAATTCATTCATGTTATTCGTAATCGGTAACCAATCTGGCACCTAAGCTTATGATTTCTTTACATGCATATTTTTGGTTTTTAATACCCATTTTATCAAATATTTCCTTGTTAGGACTAAACAAGGGGAAACCTTGATTGGAATTAGGTAAATTAAATTCGCCAGTGAGGTGGATTAACACAATTTCTTTTGTATTGGGTTTTAAATCAAATAAATCCAATCCAATCTTAATTTGATGTGTTCCAGCTAAATGTAACATTAATTCTATGTTAAATTGTTTGGCAATAGATTTATTTGATTTAAATGAACGGTTAGCCCTATATAATGCCACTTTCACCTGTTCTTCGCAAATTATATTTCGGCTATCAAAAAATGCAATAATGTTACCATCATCTATTAGCTGAGATTTAATTTCAGCAATATCTTGAATAGCTGATAAGTAAAATGGATAATATTTATCCATAAGAATGATATCTTTAGATATGTTTTGTATTCTTTGTTAGGTTAACTCACATTGTGATTCCATTTACTGAAAAATATAGTTGAACTCGTTTCTGTTTGACAATTTAATTTCTAACTTAGTAAAAAATGAGATATGTTCACTTCGAATTAATTCTACAACATTATCATCATAGATTATATATTCAAGCTCATTCAGTTTAAAGGTATGATTTCCATCTGCATCTAGAAGAGTTAATTCTTCTTCATTAACATCTTTTACAACACCAGAGAGGCTTACGTCAAAATTCTGTTTTGTATAAAGATATATTTTCTTACCAATTAAATGTTTTAACAAATCAATTTGTTCAGATATTTTACCCTTTCTAGTTTCAATTCCCAATGGTGGAAATCCAACAATAAATTCTTCACCACTGTAAGAACTCCCATTTAATTTGATAGTTGAATCACTCCAGCTTGATCCCATAGAAATTGTTTCGACTTTAGATAATTTAGAAACACCTTTGTCATACATTATCACGTGCTTTCCTTCTAAATTTTGAATGAATGTAACCGGTTTACCCAATTTTGCAATTTCAATTTCATCTGAAGAATTATCAATTTTTATATCAATCATCAATCCTTTATGTTTATCCACATGATGTCCTGTAATTGTTGCTATTGTCCCATCTCTTAGAAAATATGAGGTATCAATTTGATATTCCTTTATCTGTACTTTTGCGAGATCGACTTTGTTATCATCAATAATGGCTAGAATTGGAGAGGTTACTCTCCCAGTATTTTCTAAACCGGTACATTCGCCCACGTATACTCGTTTTTCAAATTTATCGTAAGCAATTAATGATTTACCAACAAGTTGTTCGTAACTCTCAATCATGGGGTTGTAATGTAAAACTTCAGGTAATGCATCCTCACCATGATCTTCAAGATATGTCTTATCTAATAGTTGATGGATTTTTTTATGTGAAGTATTAATTTGTTTAATTGCATTTTTACGTAGTCCAAACCCAAGAAGACGATACGGAAGCAATGCAGCCTTTATTGGGCTATAATCATCTGAAACCATCGCCGTAAGTCTATATGATGTCCTGGGATGTGATTGTAATATGTTTGCAAAAGCGGATCCCCGAGTTGGAGATAATATTTCTGCGTAAAGATTTTTTCCTGCTTGTGCGGCAAATCTTCGTTTCTCGGGTGGAGAATATTGACGATCAGTAAGTAAATTAACGGAAATTCCAAAATCACTAGCCACCCCATGATAGAACCCTTCTAGTCTGAATAATGCTTTTGTTAAATCCTCACCATAGCCCGCATCTTTGGTTACCTTATCAGCGTGACCTTCTAAAATCCTAACAAATATTAGTAGAAATATCAAAAACACATAACTAAAAGCATAGTATGCTGCAAATGATATTCTGCTAACCGCGTCATCGGGTAAAAATGTATAATCTAAAGTTGTTGCAGGAAATCCGAGTGCTTTCTTTACAGCTAATTCTAGTACACTTAATCCCAACAGCATGACAACATGATGTTTCGACGCATGCGCTAATTCATGTCCAATAACTCCTCGAATATCGGAATCACTAAATTCATTGACATCATTTGCAATAAATGCAATTCGTTTATCGAAGAAAGGCCCAAATGCGAAGGCATTTAGAATTGGAGCTTTGACAAAACCTACTTTGAGTTTAGATGTTATCCCCATTGTTTTTGCGACTTGGTCCACTTTTTTGAGGATTTCTGGATCGGTTACTGGTTTTATCGCAAATAATACCTGTAATAACCATCCTGAAATAAAATACATGAAGATCATGATAACTGTTAATGCTTCAAATGTACCGAAGTTTGCAAACATAACTCTGTCTGCCCAATCTGCATTAATTCCTAGGTAATCAAAGGCTTGAGTTCTTCCTTCAGCATCTCGAGTAAACAATATTTCCCTACGTTGCATGAATACAACTACACCATACATCATCCCAAACAAGAAGAGATATACAATCTGTGGTGAGGATAACCGAGATACAAGAATAAATTTCCTACCAAAGAATACGAATGCTACAATAATAAATACGTAGAAACTGATATTGAAGGCAGTGGAAAATATTTGTTCATTAGGTTTATCCGGTTTAACAATATAATCATAAAGGATTTGACCCGCTTTACCAAGTAATATTACAAGATATGAAGCTGTGGTTGCAGCCATTAATTTCCCCCATACGGGTGTATCCCATAGCTTCACAGTCTCAATGATCATAATTATACTGATTCCAATGAGGAGACCAAACACAAAATCATTAAAAATTGTTGTAATTACTCCGGCTGTGAAAACCATTGACCACAAAATAAGTTGATCAGCTGTTGAATTGTGTTTCAGATATATCTTAAGCTCTGATAATCCAAAAAAGAAACCAAAGAAAATTAGGATTATACCTAATCCTAATATTGAATTATCCCCAAACCAATTCCAAATATCATCAATTGTTGATACCACGAATCGATTCATAATCGGGGACTATATCTTTGTTTCATTATTTTCCAACGTTTATTATGGATAATCATAATTGAAATCATACTTTCTTCTAAGCCTATTTTTAGTACAATGCTAACAAGTTTATTCAATTAATTATTTCGATTTAAATAAGTGAATTGATTTGCAGACTTCAAGCATTTTTCAATTATTGAAAACTGAAGATTTCGATAGGTTTTAATGATCAAGATATCGCTCAACACTTGAAGATTTATAAATAATAAAATCATTTGTTAGTTAGGGATTAGTATGGTAAAGATTGGACATTATGAAGTTAGGCAGGATTATCAGTACTATGATAATTACATATGGGTAGACAGAATTTCTGATAATGAACTATTAATCGGTATTTCTGATTATGCTCAACAGATGCTGAAAGACATCACATCAATTTTTCCACCCTCGAATGGTCAAAGATTTATTTCTGGTTCTGAACTTCTTAGTATTGAATCAATTTCTCGAGAATTTTCATTAAAATCTCCTGTATCATGTGTTATTCAAGAGATAAATCATGGAGTCGTCAGTAGTCCTGATGTGCTGAACGTATCTCCTTTTGACAGTTGGATTGTAAGAGTAGAAGTTCTTGATCTTGGTGATCTGGATAAATTAATTGATGGAGAGGAAATGGCAGATAATATACTTGATGAAGTAGGCATGGAAAGTAGAGCTTCAGATTCTAGTTCTGGCGATTTAGATGAAAACGAAGATTTTGATTATGAATCTGAATTCTCTATTGATTCAGGAGAAAGCTATGACTTTTACAAAGATGAAAACTCAACACAAAGTAAAACAGAAGATTTCGAAGATGATTGGTAAATTATTATTATATTAAACTAAAGTGACACTGTGACTCCCTCTTTATTAAATTTCACAGATCGATCGATTTGACTAGCATTGCAGTATTATCCTCCTATTATCTTAATTTATAAAGGAGAAAAAATAATTATTCTATGTGAACCAATTGGTTGATAAATTGGACGATTTGCAGACCTTTATTGAGGGATGGCTTCATCATTTTAATTTAGATTATGAAAAAAATTGTTTCGTGAAAAAAGAGAAAATTGGTCTAAATTATTATCTTCCTGAGTTTAATTCAGGATTAATAATTTCTGACAAATCGAAACCTGTGAATGTTACAGCTATTAACAAGGCAATTAGAGCTCTAGATCATTATAATTTGAAAGATCTTGTAATTGTTACTTCAAAAATATCCGATAATGCATATGACACAGTGAATCGACTTCCAATTAATTTATCAGTTGTCCATCCTAATGGATTATCTGAAATCGCGATGAGATTTGTAAATTATTCAAAAACAGCCAATGCACAAGTAAATTAGTGATTTCGTTCTTTTTTATAAAATGAAGTAGAAGATTTTAGTTCTTTATTATTGATAATTGGAATCGTGCTTGGACTATCTGAAGAACAAGAGATGATTGTTGAAACTGTTAGAGACTTAGTTAATGATAAAATCAAACCAAGAGCCCCACATTACGATAATACCGGTGATTTCCCGACTGATAATATCAGTGATTTGGCTGATTTGGGAATTATTGGAATGACTGTCGAAGAAAAGTATGGCGGATTTGGATCTGATCAATTAACTTATTCAGCAGTTATTGAAGAAATTGCTCGAGGTTGTGCAGCAACTGCTACAACGGTTGCTGGAACTAACTCATTAGCAGTTACCCCAATACAAGATTGGGGTTCCGAAGAGTTAAAACAAAAATTTTTACCGACATTATGTGAAGGAAACAAACTTGGCACATTTGCTCTATCAGAGCCACAAGCAGGATCTGATGTTGCAGGCCTCAAAACTAGAGCTGTTAGAGAAGGTGATGAATATGTAATAAATGGTTCTAAAATCTATATTACTAATGCTATAGTATCAGATTTGCATGTAGTGTTTGCAAGATCACTACCAGATCCAGGATATAAAGGATTATCTGCTTTTGTTGTTCCAGATAAAACAGAAGGAGTTCATGTGCTTCCTAAAGAGAAGAAACTTGGAATAGTAGCCTCGCCCACTAGTGCAATGACATTTGAAGAAGTCAGAATTCCTGTTGAAAATTTAATTGGGGAGGAAGGAAATGGGTTTAAGATCGCACTCTCAACATTGAATTCTGGTAGAATTGCTGTGGCTGCACAAAGCGTAGGGATCGCTCAAGCTGCATTAGTTGATTCATTAAAATTTGCAAAAGAAAGAGAACAATTCAATCAATCGATTTCAAAATTCCAATCCATTCAGATGATGTTAGCAGATATGAGTACACAGACTTTATCGGCTCGACTTATGTATTATCACGCTGCGAAACTAAAAGATGCAGGAAAACCATATATTAAAGAGGCTGCAATGGCAAAACTCTTTGGGTCAGAAGCAGCAACATTCGTTTCACATAGGGCAATACAGATTCATGGAGGTTCAGGATTCTTAAAAGATTTTGAAGTCGAAAGATATTACCGTGATGCTAGAATAACTGAAATTTATGAAGGGACATCAGAAATTATGAGAATGATTATTGCAAAAGAAGAATTGAGAAAATAGAATTAAGATTCAAGTTCTTGGATCATACTTTTTGCACTTTGGATGATTTTTCTGGCTGTTGCTTTGCCGATTCCATTAATTTTAGTTAATTCAGCTATCTTTGCATTTGATAATTTACTAATTGTATCAAATCCCAACCCTTCGATACTTGTTAAATTAGATTTTGTAACTCCATCTATTTGATTAATTGATTTGTTTTTATCTTTTATACTAGATTTATCCTCTAAAACAGCATCTTTATTTTCTGCAGACAATAAATCGGATTGTTTTGGATGGGCATACTCGCTAATTTGATTTAACAAGGAGGATTTTTCATCTTTTGTTTCCATTTCATTTTGTTCTTTCGATTCAATTTCTATGATACTGGTATCGGTATCTTCAGGTATAATTACCTTATTCATATCTTGCTCTGATTCATTTGGTAAATCGACACTTTCAATAATTTCTTTGTCTGTCAATTTATCAATTTGATTTAGAGCCTCTTCATATTCTGGATTGATTTTTTCCTCAACGTATTCCATTTGAGTTGGGTGATCATCTAATTTTTCATCAATTACGTCAGCTTTGATGATTTCTTGATCCTCACCCGAATCATTTTCATCAACATTAACTATCTCTATTATTGTATCAACAACAGGTTTAGTAAATTTTTCATTTACAATGACTATTGCTTTAGATTGTTCAATATGATCTGGTTTCTCACCAGTATATTGAGCGATTGAATCAATTGGACCTTCGACAAAACTTTGTTCTAAAGACAAATTTGAACCAACGAATCTGAAAATTGAACCATTGTATAATTTAAATTCAATACCACTTTCTTTTGTAAATAAATTACTCCAATCATTTACCTCACTAATCCATTCTGCTTGATTATTCTTAATATTGATTCTTCGCAGATTAACTAGACCACTTCGTTGGAGTGAGGATTCGTAACGTTGATAGTAAAAATTATCTGGATCACGAATATATAGATAATATCTAGACCACTCGTCACTTTCATTAAAGATAACATCAAAAACAATTTCACGGTCGTTTGACAGATTTGTAGAAATTAATATGCTGTCTTTAAGAAGTGTGATTAATTTTGAATCGAGTTTATCTGAACTGGCCACAACCCCGGATATGCTTTCTTGAATATAGTTATTTTTAATTTAAACTAGAAAATTGATACAATCAACTCGAGATTTTCAATGTAACCTGCAAAACTATTTAAGTTTTAATCAATTTTTGAATTTATGGTAACTACAACAACCCTAAATTTAGCTTCAATACTAGATGGCAGTGCTCGAGAATATTCGGATAAAACTGCAGTTGTATTTAATGAAACACGCTTAACGTATGGACAACTTAATGCAATGGCTAATCAGATTGCTAATGGATTATCAAAGAGAGGTTTAGGCAAAGGTGACAAAATAGCTCTTTCTTGTTTAAACTTGCCATATTTCCCAATGGTTTACTATGGAATTTTAAAAACTGGAGCCACAGTCGTTCCACTGAATGTTTTACTCAAGAAACGAGAAATCATATATCATTTACGAGATTCCAATGCTAAAGCATATCTCTGTTTTATAGGAACTGAGCTCTTACCTATGGGTCAAGAAGGATGGG
>JAAFKL010000342.1 GCA_021399405.1 Candidatus Heimdallarchaeota archaeon
ACCCCCAATACTTTCTTTGTACTATCTGTGAGAGAAATTAGGGTTTTCCCAGAAAAATCTTCTATTTCAACAATATCAAATTCTGTGAGAGTGCCTATAATATGGATCAAACCATGAATTAGAATTAGTGTAAGTAATATCCATTTCAGGAGCATGTGAAAAATTCATCAATTTGAGATTATATTTATAGCTTTATCAAATATCTTCAATTGCTTTAATTTGTCAATATTGTGACAAGAAATCGAAATTGACAGAAATTGGTATTTTTAGGAATTTAGAAATTTAGAAATGCAAATCGCACTCAGTGATTCTACTGAACACCTTCTAAATGTGACTAACAAGCCTATAGGGTGGTTCTATTTACTTTTAGTACTTATATTGTTTAGAAAAAAGTAATATGTGGAAAGAACTTAAGTAGTTAATTACGTATGTAGTATCAATGAATGACATTTTCATTTTTCACAGCGGATAATTTTACTAGATCCGCTTTATATAAATAACTAAAATAATCAACTAAATTTTTATTTGTATGAGAAAACTTTTTATAGTATAGGTTTTATACTAATTGTATTAACAAGGAGTTAATTAAATGTCATACATACGAAAACTAACAACAAATCAACTAGTTAGATTACTAGCATTCTTGGGGATCTTTATTAAACTAATATCCAATTCTGACGGTTCTGGCGATCCGATAGTTTATGATTAATCAATCACAGAAATAAAAATACTCGTCAAAATTAAATCATATTTTAGTAAAATAATTCATAATGTCTTGAAAGTGTTATAATTCATAAGTACAATAATAACATGTGGACTTTCAGTATTTACTCAATCTTGAAGAGAAGGGTAAATTCAATGATGCACTGGAATTAATGGATCAACATGTGTATGACGCCACTCCAAGATATCAACTTCTTAGATCAAGATTATTATTTCAATCAAGTGATCGTAATGGTGCAAATAATTTAATTATAGAACTAGTCAAAAAACTTAATGATATTCATTCTGAAGAAACAAAAATTCAGATTATTACGCAGAGAATTGAATATCTTATTGAGGAACGAGATTATGGAATTATTGAGGAACTAATAACACAAGTTCTTGAGATAGTTTCTTCAAGTAAAAATAGTTCTGCACTTCAAAAGAAAATTAGTTGGGGTAAATTTTTACTTCAAATGGGGAATTTTCATTTTGCAAATTCATCACTTGTTGAGGCTCTCGACACCTATCTTAAATCAATCAAAATATTCAGACAAATAGATTCAAGAAGATATGTAGCTAAAGTCTATGCAAGACTAGGAACTACGTATAGGGTAAAAGCTGAATTCAAAAAAGCAGAAAAATACTTGCAAAAAGCTCTTGACATTAGTCAATTAATTATGAACCCGTATGATGAAGCCTATATTTTAAATCGTCTCGGAATGGTGTTTTTATCAAGTTCTAAATATGATCAGGCAGAATCTTGTCTCAATGAATGTATATCATATTTTGAAAATCATAATGACCTATATGGTCTTAAAAAAGCATATTCTAACTTAAGTATTGTCTATCGTCGAAAAGGGAAATATCCAAAAGCAATTGAACAATTACAAAAAGGGACTGACATCGCATTAGCTCTACACGATACATTTATGCTGTTTGGAAACCAAATTAATATCGGAAATATTTACATGGATAATGGTGATTTGGATAAGGCATTGGAAGCGTTCATAAAAGCTCATAATTATTCTGACAAAATTACAGATAAAATTGGATTAGCGATACTCGAATCAAACTTAGGATTAATTTATCAGAAAAGAGGACAGTTTATTGAAGCACTAAAACACTATGAACTAAGTATGGATCTCTATAAATTGATAAATAATGAAAAGGGAATAACTAAGGTTTATCACAATGTTGGCATAATTTACAGACTTCAAGGGGACATGAATAAGGCTCTACCATATTTTGAGCATTCTTCAAAATTAAGAAAACAAATGGGTGATCTTGAAGGGCTTGCTTGGGATATGCAATATATCGGGATGATACAATTCGAATTGGCAGAATATACAGAAGCCCGTACTAACTTTGAACAATGCTATGAGATTAGAAAGAAAATTGCAAACAAAGTCCAATTATCTGAAATTCTTTTTCTTATAATTTCGGTCTATGTCCTATTAGGATTGGATAATTTGGTAGAAAAAAGTTTTACTGAGATGACTGAAATACATGAATCCATTGACAGTAACATTGTAAATAATAACTATCTATTAAGTAAAATCAAGGTTGATCAGTCAAGTAGAATAATGAAAAGAGTGCTTGAAAATGAAGTTTATGAGGAAATCCTCAGGAAAAGTGTAATCAATATTGAACATACACAAGAGGCAGAGATAGGTCATTGTAACTTCTTGCTCCTGGATTACAAATCAAGTAAAGATGAAACTAGTCTTGTAGAGCTCAGAACTTTAATCATTGGGCTATACGATAAGGCAAGAAAACAGGAAAATCACCAATTATTAGTGGAAATTCTAGTTATTGAAGCAAAATTATCTGCAATTCAACTTGATTTAGAAATATCTTCTAAATTCTTAAAGTATGCAGCAGATATTGCAGAGAACAAAAATTTAACCAAACTGAAATTAGATATCTCACTTGCTGAAAATGAAATCAAGAATGATATTGAGAAATCTAAACAATTTACTGGAACCACACATAAATACCCCGAAACAGAGGATGTTGAAATTGATGACTATGTAGACATGTTACGTGAAAACATAGAGTACGAATATGAAAGTGCAGTACTTTTTGCAGCAGATGAAAAAGAGATTATTGAAGCAAACCTTAAATTTGCGGAATTGATAAACAAAGATCCGGAACTCCCACCAGAAACCAATGATGCATTACATTTTCTCGAATTATCATTATGGGATTACAGATTATTAACTACTACCTATAATCTCATTCAGAGACTTGAGAATAATGCATACTATAGCCACCCTCAATCATTTGATATGCATGATCTACTTCAAACCAGACTTCAAGTGTTTAAACAAAAACAGGTGATAAGAAAAATTAATCTGATAGATGATCAATCACATGACAGCTTGGAATTGGAGGTTGACAAAAACCTCATAGTGGTAATTATTGATAACTTGCTTCAGAATGCAATGAAATTTACACCTGAAGAAGGAATTGTTGAAATCAAAATTAGCAAAGAAGAAAATGAGTTGCTTATAGAATTTAGTAACGATTGTAGAGAACTCCCCGATTGGGTTGTTCCAAGATTATTCAAAAGATTTGGCCAATGGCAGTTTGATGACCAAACAAGAAAATTAGGAATCGGCATCGGACTAACATTTGTGCAATCTGCAGTAAAATATTTAGGGGGAAGTGTAGAATTCGTTTCTCCTATACCTAATGAGACAGGTGGGGCTTTGATAAAAATTAAAATTCCAATGCAAATTTGAATAATACTTTCACTGAATTATTTTGCAATTAACATCGAAGTCTTGATTATTATTTTTTTAATAATAATAGCTTAAAAGTATAAATCAGATTAATTAGTATAGCAACGACCAAGAGCAGAAACTTGATTGAAGCAAAAAAAGAAACGATGAATGGTGATATGGCTAGATAGCCATCTGGTCTTAGTAACAAATCAAAAGTGAATATGTTCTCAATGTAATCAAAAATTGAAGCCATGAATGCAATCATTACAGTATAATTTAGAATTTTATTATCAGAGGATAATAATAGAGTCCAGCCACTAATTAAAAGAAAATAAAATATTGGGAAGAACATATCAATAATCATGAACACAATAACGTCATCAAGTATATCATCCCAAGCCAGAAGTATAGGTTCCAGATTGGAAGAATTCCATGCGAATTCTAAATCCAGTATGTCGAATCCCCTATCAGTCATTTTTGAGGTTACCGGAGCAAATAATATTTGACATATTATTGAACCAATTAAACCAATTATCAACCACAGAAATTTTTTCTTGCTCGAATACTGTTGTACAGTTACTAAACTTTGAGTGAGCATAGACAATATCAGACTGGTAGGTATTTAATTGTGTTCAGCCAATTTTATAATTTACTTATTAAGTATTAATTACAATATTTGAATGATCACTATTGAAACAATTGTATTTGTTTTACATGCAACAATTTTGCAATTCAATGGAAAGAAGAGGAAACAAAAACAGATGTACAGCTGTTTTAATAAACACAGTATAAATATTCTTAAATCGCAATACACCACAAAAACTACACAATGGTTGGAATTGCTCAACTAAGTGTTTTCACTTTCCTTGTAATAGGTCTGATTTACACTTATCTTAATAGAGGTGAAGAAACAAAAGGGAATCGTTTTGTAAAAGATTGGGCTCCATTTCTCGTACTCTGGCTTTTGTATGATCAAATGCGTGGTATCGCCGATAATCAAGATTGGATTAATGTGAAACCGATCTATGATTTGGAAAAATACATATTTGGGTGGATGTTTGGTGGACAAATCCCTAATGAATGGGCTCAGCAAGATTCAATACAAAATAAACCTTTAAGCTTGTTCTACGCGTTTATTTATGCAGTTCATCCAGTCGCTCCCTTGATTTTAGGTGCGTTAATTTACTACAAATCAAATGATCGAGAAATGTTCAAAGAGTATTCTCATGCCTTTCTACTCACATGTTACCTAGCCTTGGTTACCTTTGCAATCTATCCAGTGGCACCTCCATGGTATGTTGAGAAACATGGTTTTACTCAGCCTGAACAGTTGACTGGGGTGGGAGATTCTGCTGCAGGTTTAGTAGATGTTGATAATTATCTGGGAGTGACAGCCTTTACTGATTTTTACACGCAGTTTAACTCAAATCCATATGCTGCACTCCCTTCCTTACATGCAGCGTTTTCATTTTTTGTTGCTTATTATGCGATTTATTATTACAGATCACGAATTGGAAAGAAAATCTATTGGATAGTACTGTATCCTTTTCTTGTTTGGACTGCCGCAGTCTACTTGAATCATCATTATATTGTTGATTTACTGGCAGGGGCAGCTTATTCTCTTGTATCTATTCGTTTGATTCGTTATTCCAGGAAGAAACGTGGCATTGGTACTAAAGTAGAACCTAGTATATCGGATGGAGCATTACCTAAAACAATGGCTGATGAATCAGGAGAGGTGATGTTGGAACCATCTCCATAAGAATAGTATTCACTTTCAAATCTATCTCTTAGTTGTTTTAATTTAATCTGGTTATTGTATTGTAAACATCATTACTGATTGTTTTGTTGTACTTCTGATCCGCAACTTGTACAAAATTTGTTGTTTTCGCGTACTGACGAATTGCAGTTTGAACAAATAGTACTGGATTCCTTAATCCCAAAGAAACGTCTTGTCCATTTTTTTCTTTTGACCAATTCAAATACCCCCCAACAACCTAAAAATGTGAAAATTGTAACAATTATGAATATTAAAAAGTCCGGTATCCCAAGATCCCTAATAATAAATAAGCCAAGAAATACAAACGGCATGTGGACAATATAAAATGGGTAAACTGCCTGATTTAGATAAGCTAAGTTGGAACTCGGTCGGTTAAGAAGTTGTGCACCCCATGAAAATATAGCAACACACCAGAACCAAACGTGAAGAGAGTGAATTACACTGATCAAAACAGTGTCCGTGTTGTGAAAATATTCTTCCTTATTTGCCCAACCACCATTTACATAATAATCTCCTCTTTCTCCAAGAGATTCATAAAATTTTAAGAAAATAACTGAAAAAATTATAGCGAGACCTGTGGCGATGTATTTTAGTTTGCTGATGACTTGATAATATTCATCTTTTGCAATAATTGATCCATAGCCAATCAAAAAGAAAATCAGATACCACCAGAATTCATATCCATGACCAGTGTAACCAACATAATTTGGCTTGAGAGTTAATTCAATAAGTATCAAAGGGATTGGGAGAATAAAGAGAAAACCGAAACCATTGCCCAATCCAATTATTCTTTTCGTAAATCGAACCAGAGTACCCTTTGAGTTTTTACGAACCCTTCCAAATATTGGAGATAGAATCAATGAATAAGCAAAAAGATTAACAAGAAACCATAAATGCAGACTAAGGTCT
>JAAFKL010000343.1 GCA_021399405.1 Candidatus Heimdallarchaeota archaeon
GTACCGAGTACTTCGTTGTTGCAATCCCCAGTTATAGGCATAACGTGCACAACCAGCATGTTTGATAAGATCGACCAATTGAGACTCGGAAGGTCTTAACTCAAACTTGTATGCTTTGTGCACCATGATAGTTAATATTATTGTGATTTAGTATAAGAATCTTTAGCACAGTAGCTTACAAGTAAAAAAAATCAAATAGATCCAATAAACCTTTACTAAATCATAAATACAAACAAATCTTATAAATTAAAATGTATAAGTTTGTTCAAGTTTGGCTAGATTATGATTTACTATTACGTACCCCCTGAATTCGGATTATTTGGGTTCATCTGGTAGAAAACCTTGGTTGATAACACAAGATCTTGCCTATCATAATCTTGAATAAATTCCCCAATAAAATTTTTCTGCAGGAGTACGCTGATCCATTAGTAATTCCGAATCATATATACCATATCTATCTGCAGAATTAATAAAGTTGATGCCTTGTTCAATTGCAGTCTTCATTACTGCCATTGATTGTTCTTTTGAGTGATGAGATCCTACATACATCGTACCAAGACTTATCTCTGACAGAAGTAGACCGTGTTTACCCATATTTCGATATTTCATGAAATTTTCTTCCAATTTAGCTATTAATCACTTTCCTTTCCGCTAAAAATTTGATCTAGATACAACCAATCTCGGGGGATATCCTCATCTTTTTTTATTCAATGTTGGTATTTAATTTGTGGCAGTACCGGTCTCCGCTCTATCCGTCGATGAAGAAATTGCAATGGGAGCAGAGGCTAGAATATCTGTAGGGACATTCTTTGATTTTCCTGTAATTATCAAACATCGCTATGAAAAAACTTTTCGTAATTCAGAAATAGATAATAAATTGAGAAAAGAGCGGACTATTAAGGAAGTACGTCTTCTTCAATCTGCAAGGGAATTAGGTATCCAAGTCCCCTATGTTCTTGATGTAGATAAGAAAAATTGGATTATCATAATGGATAGATTATTCGCTAAACCATTAAAGCATAAACTAGATCTTGATACACTAGAAAAATATTTTTTCAAACTAGGCAAGATGATTGGTGATTTGCATAATGGAGGGATAGTTCATGGTGATTTAACCACATCTAATATTTTTATTGATGATCAGGATGATGTTTGGTTAATCGATTTCGGTCTAGGTTTTAGTACTAAAAACATTGAAGATTTCGCAGTGGATAATCTAGTATTGAAACACATTCTTGAAAGTTCACATATCCTAATTTATGAAAATGCATTTCAAGCGTTTATGGATGGATATTCAAGCAAAAAAATTGATGTTAAAAAAATCATTAAACGTATGGGTGTTGTAGAATTACGTGTGCGTTATCGAAGTCATTAAATTTTGTTTCTAATTATCAATAGTATCATTTTGCTGACCCATCACATCATTCAGTAAACGTGATAAAATCGCAGCTTCATCACTAACAATAATACCATCATCCTCAGCAATTTGTGTAAGGGTGGGTATTATATCTCTAGCAATAAGATTCACTCGTTTAGCAATTTCTTCATTTGATAAGTCGTCTTCGATTAAATCAATAATTGATAATAGCTCAGTTTCTATATTTATAAGATGACTTCCTAATCCTTCGAGAAGTGCAGCTTCATCAGATGTTATCTGCCCATCTCTGAAAGCAATTTCTGTACTTGAGTGCAGGAGCTCTTTAAGTGCTTGATGTACGATTTTAATTTTATCCAAGCAAATTACTCCTTGTCTAAATCACTTAGGCTTGATAATTGCTTCAATCTACTTCGAAGATCAGAAACTAGATCCTTCTTCTTAACTTCAGGTTCTGCTTCTTCACTTATATCCATCATACCCAAACCTTGTCTTATTGAATCCACAATCCTTTGAGCATTTTGTAGCATTAAGGTACTGACATCAATTGCGAGAATTGCGATGCCATAATCCTGATTTGCACGTGCAAAATAAATATCAAAATCTGATAATGTAAAATGACCTAATCCTCGATACTCAATATCTGCTAATTCTTTAAAGAATTCTTTTGGATTTAGTGTCATTACCACTTCTTTTAGCGTTTCCAATCTTTCATAATCAAGTGCATTCTTACCAATTGCTAAGACCTGTTTACCTTCAGTAGAAAGGATTGAGAGCGCAACAATTTCCTCAGATTCTTGCATCCTTTTCTCGACGACTTCTGTTAGTTTATCAACCAACTCATCAGAGAGATCAAATAAACTTGGTGGAGTGGCATCTGCCAATTCATCTTTATCTTCAGCTGTGACCTTTTTGATTTCTTCAGCTTTCTCTTCCTTGACCTTTTCCACTTCTTTCACAGGAATTTCTGCTTTGGGTGGAGCCGAAGTAGGTGGAGGACGTGTTGTTGGGATTTCAACCGGTGCTGAAGTTGGAGGTGGCGCAGGTGGGGCGATTTCTACTGCTGATGATTTTACAGGTTCAGTTGTTACAGAAGTTTTTATTTCGAAAGATTCATCTTTGGCCTTTGGTAGAGGTGCTGATGGTACTTCACTTTGAGTCGTGGGTTTTGGTGGTGTGGTCGGACTTGATAAATTAGTAGCAGGTGTAGTTGAAGGCACAGGAACAGTAGGCTGTGGAGTATCTTCTTTCTTGTCCATAGTGAGTTTCTGTGATGGCTCTTCAAAATCTTCAAAATTCTCAAATAGAATTCTTTTCACAGCCAGATCAATAGAATTTGAAAATATGCTTGTTAGATAAAATTTGAATTTCTGAGGAGTAAGTTTATCTGCTTTCCTAAACAATCTCGCAGCTTTGTAGAAATGAGCCTTTAATCGACCTGATATTTCAGGATCATATTTATGAAATAGTACGTACAACTTAGGCGCTGGGTCAACGTTCTTTAAAATCTGAAGAATGTCGACAAAGTACTGATATGATTCCTCCAACCTTTCGATATCTTGAATATCAATTACAAAAATCATTGCTTTTGTTTGGTTGAACACTTCAGGTTTATTCAAATACGCCTCTCTGTAGTTTAATTGTCCTCCCATATCCCAAACGCTAAAATCTTTATCAAGATAAGATGTTGCATGACGTTCAATTTGTTTTGTAGGGGCTAGGTTTTTCAGATCATTAGCATCCATTTCTTCCATAGTTGCTTTGTAAATAGTGGTTTTACCTGCCTTGTCTAGACCCGCAAAAATAAGTTTTGTAATATTACCCGACACAGCTATATGTTGACTTTCGATTATATATAGAAAATTCTTTTTGAATCGTTCAATGATTTTTACATCGCAATGATTTATTTTGATCAATCATTCGAAGCTAGATCGGATTTTTATCAAAACACATTTTGAATATTTATCAGTTGATTTTTGTTAAATTGTAATTGTTCGATTAATCACATCAGTATTATATTTCTTAAATATGCTTTCCATTCTGTAAATTTGCGGGAATTCGATTTATGATTATTTATGATTACTCTTTTCAATATCATATCAAACCTTTCAATGTAATCACAGATCCCTTAGAAATTCGAGATTTTATTTATGATACCACTGCAGTTGAAATCATTAGAAATACTTCAATCCGTATTTTATTGACTGTGAATAGTGAAGAAATGGTAATTCATTATCCTTCAGATGTGGCAGATCATATTCTAGATGATGTTGAGAAGGAATTGAGAAGTATACATGAAAAAATGAGTCTTTTTATTGCTGATACTATAATTACTCTTGACATCTTAGTTAGTGAGAATGTAGATTCAAGCGATCAATCTCGTAAACTCATTATAATTGATTTAATCAGTTTCAATGGAGTAGATTACAGAGCCACCGAATTACGAACTAGAAGGAGGTTAACCAAGACATTTTTCCAAGGATTCATTTCTTCTCCAAATTTAACAATTTCTGAATTAATAAATGTCTACAATTCCCAACATGAGTTAGATTCATCAAATGATAAGGATAAAGGAATAACTAGACAAGAATTATTTGGTACTTATCGCTCTGAATCAAATGGTAAAAAATGGGTTGAGATTTTGATAAGAGACGAAACATCATCATATACTGATGAAAATAAGGATGAATGGTCATTGATTGATCTTCAACAAATTCCTGACGATATTAGAGCATTGCTTTGAATTTTTACTTGTAATACTTATCGATGTAATTTTTCATTTTAGTATCATCAGAATGTGTGTTTAATTCCTCAAGATACTCCCAAAGTTTTTTGACTTCTGGAATTAATTTCCATTCTTCAGGTTTGGTTGAATATTTTTCTCCTTGATTTATGAACTTGTAAAAATGAACTGTACATCCTCGGTATTCTTGATTATCTCCTGCCCAGCGTGTAACGTTTCCAGGGAAGATACCTGCAATCTTCCATCCCCATTGTTTAAAACATAGAAATTGGGTAATGCTATGCCAAGTTTCACAAAAAGAAGTCATATACTCTGCATCCGTTTCATCTTCAATTCTTTTTAAATGGTCAAACGCGATAACCATCAAGCTTTCACCTGTCTCATCCTTTCTATATTTAGGATCTACACAACCAAGACTATATTCAACATGAAGATTTCGATCATCCTTGGTTAACATAGAGGCACCAATGATTTTCTTTGTTTCAACATCTTCAATAATACTCATACAATGTATTTTGTCATTATCCGCTTCTTCCCAATTTTCTGAAAATGTAATATTTTTATCATATAATTTTGGATCGTGGACCCAATCATATCGCGTGCTTGAACCATATAGCTCGGGGTAGGATTTTCTCCAAAGTTTAGAGACTTCCTCAGCATCGATTTTGGTTAACATCCGAATTTTGAATTTTTTATTGGGAAGTTCCATCTCGAACCTTGGCCAGATGATCTGCTTTTTTTTGATATCCCTTGTTTCGCAAGTTTTACCCATATTTGAGTAAGTTTTGTTGTTTGTTGTGTCAAAATTTACCATGCCAATACAATATCAAATTTGTCTATAATATTTTATACATTCACGTTTCTAAATGGATTGATAGTAAATTTGTGTCTAACTATGTACGGGATTTGAATTGAGCATCAATTAAATTGGTCTGTAAAGTTAGATTAATTAGTTCCATAGGTAGTTGAATTTTGAGAGATATGGAAGTAAAGGTAGTTTATCTGGATCAATGTAATAAGAAACGTTGCTCCGGTGCAAGACTTCTGAAATTAAATATCGCAAGAAAAATTGAAATCAATCAGATTAAAAAATCAATTTTACTTTCACCTTTCACTACCACTGCACTCTCTCCTGCTGATAGGCCTCTGGCATTGAGACAAGGTATAACAACAATTGATGGATCTTGGAAACAAATTCAATCATCGGATCCCTCTTTTAACAGAGGAACTCCTAGAGCCTTGCCATTTCTAATTGCTGCCAACCCTGTAAATTATGGTAAACCAACCAAATTGAATTGTGCAGAAGCAATAGCGGCATCTTTGTGGGTATTGGGTGAGAGAGAAGCAGCCGAGAAACTTCTGTTCCCTTTTAATTGGGGTAATGCATTTTTTGATATAAATTTTGAAAGGTTAGAAGGATATTCTCAATGTGAAAATTCAGCCCAAGTTATTGAATTACAAAATAAATTTCTTTCTGAAATACTTGAAGGATGATTATTTAGCAAGTATAATGATTTTATTACGATTCTGAAAAACATATATAATTCATTTATTCTACAATTTCTGATTTTCGTAGTTTCTTGCCATATAATTGGCTGATATAGAATGCTAATGCAATAGCGAGCACAAATATTCCGAGAAATATTAAGCTTGAATTGTCATCGCTTTCTTCATGCGCAGTACCATCATCATGTGCATGTACTGTTGTGATCTTATAAATTAAGATCGAGAATAAGTATAGTTTGCTTAAAGCCCTCATTAATCGCACCAAAATTAGAAAAAGTCTTTTCGTAATTCTTCTTTTTTCTTCTTCTTTCTGTCTTCATCTCCCCCAAAGAAGTCTTTACGAATCCCAATAATTTTGTTGAGATATTTGTTACTATCGAATAGCATCTTTATCATATCCGCAATTTGGTGACCTGTTTCTAAGTTTTGAAGGCCAAGATTATCATCCAATAATACCTTCTCATTCCCTTTTTCGAAATAATCCACCAAACTACTAAGAGTCTCTTGCGCATCATCTAAATCGTATATCAGTAGTCGCGTTTCTAAATTGAAATATTAATTGACTAGCTAACGCACTAGATAAACAAGATTCAAAAAGTGGGGTTTATTCATCAATTTGCTACCAAAGATGAAGAAACTCCAAAATAAGACAAAATTCCATAGAAAAAAAGTATTCGATCATGCAATGAATAATGCACAACATTGGATCAAGAAATCAGCGTATTACAGCTCAGAACAGATATTCAAAACCCTAATATCTGCGGGGTTGAACAAATCCTCCCTCGAAGATCAGTGTCTCTTTCTTCAGAAAGAGGCAGGTGGCTACGGAAGTAGTCCATCTGCAGATGTGGTAATGAAATCACTTGATAAGACCTATGAAAACTTGAGTATGAGTGAAATTGAAAATATTATTTCACAAAATCTTCAGAAGGAAGCATTGCTGATACCCCAGTTCAAGCATCGGAAATCTAAAGTGATTGTGGCGGTAGATCTCCATGACGAAGAATACTATGGCAAAGAATTAGTAGATGAAAGTGGTCGTGTGGTTACAATGTATGGTCAGATAAAGAATCGTTCTGGCAATACTGCTGGCAACAAACGTAGAGTATTCCGTTATGCTACAGCATGTATAGTTTCCTTCGGTAAACGGTTGCAAAAGCCGATTACCATTGGTTTTGCAATAAACTTCAAGGGACAAACAAGAGATGATATTCTAAGCCGAGTACTTGAACGAATAGAAGCCCTCCATCTCAAAATTAAATATCTGGTGATTGATGGTGGCTTTGCCAGTATTGGTTGCTTCAAACTCCTCAGAGAATTGAATATCCAGTTTTACTCTAGGGGGAAATACTGGAGGACCATGACGCATCCAATGGAGCAGAATTACAAGCACACCTTAAAACAAAACAAAAAGTCGATAGAGGTCAATGCCTTTGTTCTACAAGCGAAGACACCACAGGGTAAGTTATACAATATGCTATATTACAGCTCTGAGGAGATGACTCTTAAGAAAATCCGACAAGTTTATGGAAAACGTTTTCGTATTGAAAATACATATCGCCATGCGAGAGTTGTCAAAATCCGCACTTCTACCAGGAAGCTCCATCTTCGTTGGATCTTTTGGGGAATTGCAATGTTGTTGGAATTGCTCTGGGAGTTGATGCGCATCATTTATCAGAGTTTGGGGCATTCTCGGTATGAAAGTAGACAAAAATCAGTAAATCGTGATTTTATGGGTTTGATACTGAAAGGATTGAAACCGGCTAAATTAAAGTTTGCTTAACCATTTGCTAGAAAAAAGGAGGTGTTGCTTTAGGAACGGGACTACTGATATACAATATTTTGACCGCTGAAATTAAGAACTTCAGACGATCCGGTGAGATGATGTCACCACTACTCAATTGAATTTTAAAAAACAAAACTCTTTTGAGCTACTTTTTCGTTTACATGTTCAAAGTCCATAGTGTTTGTTTGAATAACCTGTAATCACTTAGTGAGAAATGACCAGTCTGGAATATCTAAGAACAAAATAAAATTATCATTCGGATATATATAGTACTGAAGATATTTTAGTTGTATATACAAAAATAAACATGCGTATAAATCAAGAAGATGTTCAAAAAGCATTGATTAGCCACGTTTATCCAAACAATAGGTGATTACGAAATATGAAAATTGAAGAAATTATGTTGGAGATGAGGGATGGAATACGTTTACAGAATTTTATTTATTTTCCAGTTGGAGATGGTCCGTTTCCTACACTCTTAGTTCGTTGTACTTACGGGCATGTGCCAGTGGATGGACTTGCGAAATTATGGTCAGAAAAGGGTTATGTCGTTATATTGCAAAATATACGAGGGCGTCATAAATCTGAAGGTGGTCCAGTTACAAGAGATAGTCATCCAGAAGATGGCTATGATACGATGGATTGGATAATTGCTCAACCATGGAGCAACCAAGTTGTGGGTACATTTGGTCGTTCAGCTTTGGCCAAGGTTCAAGTTACAGCTGCATTTCTGGCTCATCCAGCTCATCGTGCTATGGCACCAGAAGTTCTTCCATATGGCTTCATGTCTCGATTAGGTGGTGCATTCAAGTTTAGCCAAGTACCTCAATGGATGTATCTAGCACAGAGTGGTACAGAATTAGGTAAGTATGAAGCAGTTGAGTGGATGCCTCAACTCTATAAATTACCAGTAACCTCAACTCTAGATGATATCGGTGGTCCTATTGATCGTTATAAGGAAATTATTACGAGTTATGGAATGAGAGAAGAGATAAATCCTGAGAAGCTTGGTGGATTGAACACTCCCAATCTAATGGTGACTGGGTGGTACGATCATTGCAGCCAAGGGCCTATTGATTTCTTCCTACAAACAATGCAGTTAGCATCTGAAGAACAGAAGCAAAATACACATCTTATTATTGGACCTTGGGATCATAGCGTCGCTGGAGAC
>JAAFKL010000344.1 GCA_021399405.1 Candidatus Heimdallarchaeota archaeon
AAGATTCTCTCTTTGAGCATACCGGAAGCAGGACCACCCATATAATAACAAGCTTTGGAAGACCCATGATAGAACTTTCTACAAGGATTAAAACTGATGTGGTGATAATAGAAGAAATGTCCTTTATGGAACATATCACACCAGATTTTGAGAAAGAATTAATTGAGGTCATCGCAATGATTGAAAAATACTTCATTGAACAAGGATACAAAGAGATTAGATACAACAAAATACAATCAGCATACACCGAATTCTGGATAACTAATTAGCAATGGCGTTCATTGATTTTATAGAGGTAAAATTAAAAGGGATTTCACTATAGTATTACTTAGGTGGATCTAGTAGATACAATCCGTGCAAAGATCATTGCTCAAGGATTACACCATCGCCCCCGGAGTAATAGCATTCAGGCATTACTTCGAGTACTTGACAAAGCATGGTGGGTCAGTGGTGAGTATGGTCTCAAGGCGAGGATAGATACAGCCAGTAGATCTATAATAAGAAGGATACAGAATGAGGGGGTATTGAAACTTATTCTCAACAATGCATACAGGATCTGTACTCCACCTAATTACCTTATTTCCACTTCACATAGAGTAAGGGAGGAGTTTGATACTGATCTCTTGGATCTAATAAAACCGACCGGGAAAATTAACAGAATAGAATTAGCCTCATTGTTAAATGTAAGCCTAAAACAGGTTGACATCAGAGTTAAGAGGGAAGTCAGAAGTGGAAATCTCATAAGTTTCAGAGAAGATTTGTGGTTTTGGCAAGATTTTATTTCAGAATTCAATTTCAAATATCTGGGGGAGAGTCTAGCCACCATGGATAGGGATACGCAACTAAAGACCATCATCTTGCTGGTATTGGAGAGATATCCCTACCTTCATGTGGAACAAATAGCTTATTTATCTCAGATTCACAAGTATGATCTAGCCAGACCACTCTCACAACTTACGAGGTCAGGAGAGATAAAAAGGGGGATAACCATCAATGATTCACCAGATGAATTATTTTTACTTGAAGAAAAGGAAAATGAGGATATTAATTGGGAAGAGGTACCATACTTTGTATTAGAAAAAAGAGATGCCTTGGTAGAGATACTGAAACTGGAGAGAGATATAGATCACAGGGATGGTGATTACTGGATATTCACTCAGGGGCTCCCACAGGCTGAATTTAATTTGAACAAAATTAAGGGAAGGAAACGATACAAGCTTGGAGAGTTCAGAGGTATATCTACTGCTACTCTTGACACACAACAGTTACTACTAGTTATATCTGAGTGGGCAAAACAATCCAGAATTTACTTAGAAATTAATATCGAAGATGAGGAGGCAAGGCTAGCAACCCGATTTGTTCAACTCCTTCAAGAAAGGGGATATCAATTTGTAGATGAAAGCTTGATTTTAAGGGTACAGGAAAAAACCCCGAAACCAGGTATAAGACCAAAATCATACAAAAAGAAAGGATATACATTGCAACAATTGGGAGGGTGGTATAGGGAAAAACAATTCCTCACAGGCACCAAGAGTATTGAAGAGATTGATATAATTAAGCAACTTGTGCAAGTTGATGAAGTAAAGTCTATTGCTTACAGGAAAAAGGTGAAACCAGAAGATTTGGTTTTAGGGGATTTAATATACACATATGGAATCAACTTCCGCACAGGATTTACTACGGAGAATTATTTCCAAGATATTCTCCTAGCTTATCCAAAAATTCCAGATATGGGTTTTCTTGACAGGAAGATTGAGGCCAGTATAGGAGAGGGAAGTACCACCAATGAGATAGTTTCAAAACTTGGTAAGAATGCCACTGATGTAAAAAGGAGACTGCAGAATTTGGAGCGAAGTCGGGTGATCAGACGGGATACCTCCAAAGACCTGTCTACAGAAAATTGCCTCTGGATACCAGCCAGTTATAATTTAAAAGAGATAAATAGGGGGGATGGCAAAAGGAATCCGGCACACCTGGGAAATTTACTGGTTAACTTCCTTTCTTCTCATATACCACTAACTCTGGATCAACTCTCCCAGTTTTTTGGCTACACACCAAAATATCTTGAAGAAATCAAGAATAAACTGTTGAGAAGAGGGGAAATTGTGGAGGGTTACTACTTGCAAAATCAAGTGGAAGCACAAATCAGTACTCCAAAAATTATCGAAGAGATAGAGGAATATTTAGAGAGAGAAGAGGAAGAAGAAATGGAAGATGATGAAAATGAAATCAAAAATAATATTGATATTCTGCCATTTTCAGACCCCATAGCTCTGCTTTTCATCAAAGACCTACTAATGAAAAATGTTGAACTCCAACCTACCAAGAGATATCACATGGAAAGTGAGTGGTGGATCATTCTTTGGTCTGGAGTTCCTATTGGTTATCTTGTCAAAATTCCAACAAACAAGCAGTTGGTTGATTATGATATAGATATTAAAATTGTGGATGACATGCTCACCAATCCAGTTATATCTGGAATTATACAACAACTAGTTAATGTGTTCAAACACTGGTTTGATGATGAATTGAATTTAGTTGAAGTAAACGGTATAAGGATTAGTGATGAGCGATTTGAGACACTTCACTTTTTGATATCTACTTTGGGAATTCAGATGGAATAGGAAATGACATGTCAAATCAATAGAGAGAAAGATAGAAGAATGAATAGAATCATAACCTCTGAAATATGAGCTCTGAGGGATTTGAACCCATTAGATGAACTTTTTCCGCAATCCAGCAAATTCAGTTTTCTTAATTTTCTTTAAATCTTCTTCTTTACAAATTAATCGATAAAATCCATCGAATTCAGATTGTCCACGATCTTCTTCATAGTATTCAAAATAAAAAAAATCAAGATTCAAATCATAGAATTCATGGGATAAGTGTAAAGTCCCTCCTTTTGTCAAACCATAATCACGAGCTACAATGAGATGAAATGCATTCAGATTAGTAAAGAGAGAAATATTTTTTGGGATAAATATATCATTTTTTGTGTTATATATGGTTCTTAATATAATTTCCAACTTGCATATTTTAATTTGGTAGATCAATTCAAAAATTATTGGGAGAATTAAATTATGCTTATAATCTAGATTTAAATTTAACCAGATTTGTTTAATATGCCTTAATGATAAAGAATCAATAAATTCCTTCAGATATTGTTTGAAGAGCAGAAAATTTTCGTCGAGGTCATATGGATCCGAATTAACATAAACAGAAAGACTGGTAAAACCTTGATTAATGACTTCCACAAAATTGTATTGAGTGAAATCATATTGATCATTGCTAGCATCAAAAACATCTATTGAAAATCCATTCATTTGTGGTTTCGATCTCTTCCTTAATTCAGGGATCCGCTCAATCATCACAATCTAATGAACAATTTCACTAATAAATTTTTTTGATTAAGCACTTCATTTTTAGAAAATTCTCATATTAATAAAAAATATTTAAAAGGAATAAATTGAATAGACTTAAAATCTCTGAAATATGAGCTCAGAGGGATTTGAACCCTCGATCACTACCAGTTTGGCTTGAAAATGAAGAATTTTCAGCCCCCAAGGTAGCATGATACCAAGCTTCACTATGAGCTCTAGTGACCAATTAAAAGGTAACTATTATATAATTTGATTCACGGCTTTTGAACTATTGGTTAGTAACTAATGAAATTACTTATGAAAAATTGTTAAATTATAATGAATCTATATTCTTTCTAACCATTTAAAGAACGGTATTAATGTATTAACATACACCTGTGCGAAACCGTCAGAGAATAATCTATTCCAATCAGCTAAGTACTGAAAAGTTGACATTACGCCTGGTCTGCTAATGGCCCTAGCATAAGAATCAATGAAAATCCTCATATTCTCCGATGCCTCTAACGAACGGTACGCAATCAAAACATGTGAGTAATCACGACCACCACCACCACTTTCTAACCAAGACCATAAACCAGTTACTGACGTCCCTCCATCTGATCTGTGTACTAGAATGCCAATTCCCTCTTGAAGAACACCTAGATATTCCCCGGAATACCATGCATTCCCATCTACAATAGCATCAATATAAGCCTCTGGTAGCTTAAAATTAAAGGCAAGGTACTCAGCCAAATTATCAAAAGTTATTGTAACAATATCCTCACCTTTTTTGAAAGTCGTAACTATAGGCTCCGTAAAATCACCAACCTTGACAATAAGGCCTCTATTCCGGTATAATATAATATCTGCCCAAATATCAACAATGAGACGATCGCCAATTGAACTATGGGGTACGACGCCATATACATCAGAAAATTTAGATGAATCGAAATAGGGGACCCCATCGAAAATCTCGAATCCATGAGGCCTTAACCCATCAGTATAAGAGATTTCTAATCTATTTAGTATTTCCATGGGGACATAACTGTGCTCAGATGATGTAATAGTTTTTACTGTGTTAATAAATTCATCGAAATCTAGTGGCCTTGCCAAATCGTCATTATCGATCCCGAAAATAAATTTGTCGAGACTAAAAGTATTCACTTTACTTACCAATTCGTCGCATATTACGATGTCATTAAAATAGATGGTATAAGATCCACTAGATACAAAACTTCCAGAAATAATATCATCCCATAATGTCGTTGGAACCAACCCTAGTTCAGCCATCTCCTTTATAGAGAGGTATCCCTTCCCGTTAAGTTTAGTCTGTCCAAAAGATTTCAGAGTGAAAAATCTAGATAAATCATCCAAAAATTTTGAATTGTCTGCCGATGAACGGAATTGAATTATATTATAAGGAGCCCTATCGGACGGGTAAACCGTTTTGAAGGAATATCCCCTAGTTTCACCTACATTAACAATTTGATGGTCATATAATGAATATGATCCCATAAATTCGTCCTTGATCTGCTCAAGGGCAGTCACAGAATCTAATTGATCCCCGGATTTATACAACTTTGCTAGCATTGGGCCAATATCAGGATTTGTAGGATCATTTTTAATCATGTATGTCAAAGTTTCGAAGAAATCATCAACATTATATGGCACACCCCTGAAACTTACAGTCTCATCACCGACTCGGAACGGATGGCCATTGACACCCCTAACTCGTTTATTCACCGAAATATGATTCATTAAGGATGATTGCGCAAAGTCAGTTTTCTTTTGTAGTGCCAAAGCATATTGAGCAGCTTCCTTACTAAGATGGGGGAATCCGTTCCATCTGGGAGATTGAACAAAATATGGGAAATACTCCTCCAAACTCCCGACATTCACATAATCAAACCTTTGAATTAATGCAGGATCTTCGATAACAGCCTCGAGTCTTTTAACAGATTCCACTAGACCCCATGATAGTTCGCCAGCCATGTGTAAAGTCTCCGATACGAACGAGAAATATTTAGAGTTTGAGACTGTCGTGAACGCGGTACTGTACAATTCAGCAAATCCATGACCGGGAGTTCTAGATAATATCATATGAAGTTCTCTTTGGTACATAATATGAATATCGGGAGGTAATATTCTCATCAAAATCTCACTGTTAGAAAGACCTGCAGTCCAACCTGTGGGTCCTAAATCAGAAATAAAATGCTCATACAATTCGGAGTCAAATGGCTCATCCCTGAAAGAATCGCCCCTCGCCATGTATTTCTCAATTAACTCAGAATAAACAAGACCAGCTCCAGATGAATCATCGTTAAATAGATGATAATTATCTAGACCGCTCTCCCATAGGTCTATAGAGTAAAGATCAATAAATTCCTCAATCTCTAATGCGTAAGCTGCAGGATCCGAATCAAATAAATTGGATAAGTAAACATCATCGATGTCATCCACCATAAGTCCAATAAATCCGGATTTCCCATTCTGTGATCTTTGAGTCAAGAAGCTTAGGCCACTCATTGAGGTAGAAATAGGGTTGTCAGGATCATTCCTCAAGGGAGATAAAACATTAATATCGATGGCAAGTTCCTCGTGAGTCAACATATTCCCTTCCAAATCCCACATGCTAATCACAATAATTTGAGGTTGAGTCCCCTGAGTAGCAAGCTCGATTGAGGTATCTCCCCAATTCGCACCTAAAGTTAGTTCTGCCTCATTGGCAAGCTTAAATGTCCTTCCAGTCCTCTGCATCTCGGTTTTTTGGGCAATTAGGATAGTCTGTTTTCGCGCATCTACAAATTGTTTAGCATCCGCAATTACCTTTCTACCGGCATCATTCAAAGATTCCCCATCTAAATAATACGGATTTATTTCATAAACATTAGGATCACTACTTAATAGCACCGTAAAGGCCTCATTATCGGATGTAGTTGAAATCGCATTAAATACGTTGGGATCAATATCACCACTAGAAAAAGTCTCAATTACCGTATTTGAAAGTGTACTTAATGAATAGCCATCCTCAGTGATTAGTTTATAATCGATGCGAAGATCACCAGCAGCCATTGGCCACTTTCCACTGGCTTTCACCCAATAGGTACCAAAATTCAGATGATCTGCATCCCTTCCAAGCCTATTGATGAGATCAGCGCCTGTATCCTTTAATACCTTCATAGTCTCATCACCATTCTCATATCCGACCTTTTCAAATTTCACCACCATATACTCTGGAAAATTAACTAAGCCCCATTGATTTGAATCAGTCAATATATCATGAATATCCTTACCAATGACTGGAGTAACTCCAGGCTCGTAGTCGAAACCCATTACCGATTTGTAACTCTTTATACCCGCAACCTTATCTTGATGCCTTAACGTCAGAGTGTATTTGTTTAAGGTTCTCTGTCCTAAAAGTAACTCACCGCTTCCAACTTTTGCCCAAGCCTTATATTCAATCCTAGCCATCAGAGCAATGAATCCATCAAGTTCATCTGACACAACTGAGGCGGGATCATATCGGACATATAGTTGTGCATCAATACCTGTTGCACCTGGACTGTCAACTTTAAACATTATAGGAATATAGTTGGGGTCGTCAAGCATCCATTCATCAATTATTTTATTCCAACCTCTTGTAGAGTACTGAGAGGCATCCCAACCAGCCACATAATTTTGGAGGGATCGCGATTGTATTTTTCTAATTGTCGCCTGGAATATTTCCTTTTCAGTTGTACCCAAAGAACCCAAAAAGAAATCAGTGATTTTACCTCTCTTGACGAGGTCTCTCATCGTTCCATAATCAAGAGCATTGTTGAGCATTTCTGAATATAAATTATAGTAAGGTACTAGTGGGTCGATAAGACTACCAGTTTCTGTATTAATAAATGTTGAATCCCCAACACCTAGGTATTCCCTAATCTTAACAGTCACTGGATTACCATTCGCATCCAATATAACCGATCCTGTGGATGGATCCACCCTTGTACCAATAACGGTGGCAGCCCAATCATCCATACTTCGCAGAACATTGGAACTATCCTTTAGTTCCATGGTCAGGATCATCACTTGTCTCTCAAGATAATGGGCCTGTGTGCCAAGACCTTTAATGCCTTGCTCCTGCAATATATTCAGTGCGATATAATATGAATCCTGAGCAGGATTGGCAGTAGTTGCAAATTGTGTGTTGGGGGTTCCAGTTATTTGGAATTTAACAGGTTCATTAAGCCATTCTTCAGACATATGATACTGGGAAGTCTTACCCATTAATGCAACTTGATCAAATCTGACCTCTTGGATTTTATCTTTAAGGAGGTCACAGACAAACCCACTTACGTCAGTCGTAATATCTCCCGGATCGCCGATAATATCACCAGATATAGGATGAGGGATTTTACCCATTGATGAAGAAGCCCCTCGAGCGGTCGTACAATCAGAAATCAATTTCCGTAATTCCTCTTGATTCTCTGCGATTTCATCCAAAGATTGGTCATATTTCCATATCTTACCACCAACCTCTATAGTGCCACTAGTCTCATCTAGTACCCCAGAGTTAGATAGAAGATCCTCACCACCTTCATTTGCTCCTCTAACCCATCGCATGAATCTTTGTGTGATAGTGAGATAATCAACATCTGCCAAACTCGAAGGGGGGAGGCCGGTCCCAGTAGGGACTGTAGAAGGTGAAACCCCCCCAAATAATACTTCATCGAATGAAGTCGTCGGTACAGAATCACCTACCCGCTGAAATAGTTCTCTAGCCATAGTGGGGATTTGAAGCTTTCCTAGTAAGCCGATAAATTGGGATCCTATCCATCTCATACCCTTCCCAAATGAAGTAAACAACCTGTTTGAGAAAATAATATTTTCGATAATTATAAATAAAGTCTTGATAGTCCCTAATAAAACTGAAGTTATCAATTGCTTGCCTAGCCATTTTGCAATATCTAATTTCGAGATGTGAGGATTGAGAATGTTTACAGAATCAGTGACATCATCAAGCAATCTCGATGTTTGTTGGAATTCAGTAGCAATACTTGATCCATCCGGACCCACTTTCTTCCATCCTTCTAAGTCCTTTAGCTTCTTAGCCATAACATATGCCACATCATCAGCTGTATTAGAAGCAAGTTTAAACCAACCAGAGAAGGAGAAGATAGAATTCAATGCTTTTGCACCTCCCCAGAGAGCTCTGCCAACCCCTTTAATTGCCCAAGACCCTGCGCCACCAAGCCATCCCATTAGCACCCCTACCTTCTTCAGAACGAAAATTCCAGCATTAACCAGTTTCTTCAAGGCCGTTTTTGCATAATGTACAACTCTGCTTATTCCGGTTGTACTGACTGCCAAAGAAGTTGCAGCCCCGAATGTCGCTATAGTAGCTATTTTTGCAGATATATCGGTCATAGTGAAAGGGAGCATTATGCGCGCCAACCATCTAAAGAATGCGGAGGGCTCCCAAATGCTATCCCTAATATCGTCCTTCAAATCAAAACCTGGGATGAAAGCAAAAATTACCTCAATCGCTACCATCATTCCAAACTCACCCATTTTAACCTTAGGGTTATTTAGTGTATGCTTAAAAATGGGGAGATAGAAATCCAAATCATACTTGCCATTCTCAGGATCCCATCCAGTATCATCCACAATCATTATCCAGTGATTCTGTATATCGGTCGGACTTCCGTCAACAAAGTGGTTACTGAAAGGTTGCATATTTTTATAAGGATCGACAGTGAATGATGCATGTTGCTGTGTGAATATCTCCTCGATTGGGTCATATATACCGAATTGTGTCACATTCTGAGAGAATGGGAATAACTTAGTCCAAAATTGATATTTGTTTTTTTGTTTCTGTATCTGAGACTCATCTCTTTCAACTACTTGATCGTTATCGCGATTCGGATCATCTTCGTATTTCATGTCACCTAGTACATCCAAGTGAATAATATAACCATCATGAAGCAACTTGACTTTCTCTCCGTCCACATTTGCATCCAATGGGCCATTCATAGGTAATGCACTAAGAGGTTCCATTGTACTTTCATAAACACCTATGGCAGTTCCCATCAATGCGGCCCAACCCAATGTCCAAAGATTTCTAAATACAGTAGAGAAGACAAAAGCCTTCGACATCCCCGCTTTATTTGATGCGGGATAACCTAAAGTACTGGGATTATTAAGATCGAAAAGTGTGTCAGAATCCCACCCCTCATTGTAATAATAATCATTCAATAACAATCCCTCAGGATCTTCGGTATAAGATGATATAAAATCTTCAAATTCCTCGGGTTTAATCAGATTCTTCAGGATATCATCAAACTTCTTTTTGACTTTTTCAGCAAGATCCGCAAAGAAATCAAATAATCCTGCAACTGCTGCAATGACCCACTCCCAAGCAGTCTGAATTGTAGTAGCAACCCACGCAAGAGCATTGTTCGCAACATTTAAAATAAATTCCCCTGCCTTCTGGAAGAAGTCGACCAATTTATCCTTGAGATATTCTGTAGCCTCCTGTATGCCTGAGACAAAGGTATCAATCATATCTCCCACTTTCATAATGACTGTGGTTATTGCGCTGCCAATGGCAGATGCCACATGTACGATACCCTCTCTTATCCTTCCAAAGGTATTGAGAACACTAGGTGGCAGATATCTCTCTGCAAGAGATTGTAGTTGCTGGCCTGCATTATCCAAAGCTGTATAGATAGTGTCTATGAACGCCTCCACCCAGTCTGTAAAAGCTCCCCAAGTAGCAGTGATGGCCTCCCATGGTACATCTGAACTGTGAAGGTAGCTATTTAGTTTTCCTTCAATAGATCTTTTATCCTTAAGATTTGCTGCAAATATCTGACCATGAGTAGTATCCCACACAGTCTCCCTTACAGCGCTATCAGATAATGTGACTTGAGCTGTCTGAGGATCTAGGGTTGTACTAATCTCTCTATTCCCAATAATGACCTGAAGGTTAACTTTTCTGGTTAGACTTGAGTAGGCAAGATGATATCTGTCATTGTTAAAAGAATATTCAAATTCAATATGCTCCGTTCTATAGAGCTCCACTGAATCGTCGTAAGTAAATCGATCATTGAGTGTTGTATAATTTCCAACAAACATTGCGATGTTATCCAAACCAAACTCATTTCTGGAAATAATAATATTAATTTCATCAATCAAGATTGAATGATCTAGTGACATATCAGCAAATGAATCATACCTGTAATTTTGTGCATAAAGGTCGAGAATCATATCCTTTGTAAAGGTCATTCCTCCAATTCTAATTGAGGTGAATTTTCTATCCAAATCTATCCTATAGATAGTGAAGAATTTGCTGGTGCTAATATCCACAGTGTCAAATTTAACAATTAAATTATTGAGATTTCCACCATCTTTTCTCTCAGTGGTATCCAGGCTATTGTATCTGTAGACAGTCGGGTAGAGACCTCCAAAAGCAGCACCATCTATCCTCAGATTAGCACTGCCGGTGTGGGCTGATAGCCCCATGGTAGCCTGTTGATATATCGAGTAACCAGAGTGGACCCCATTCATACCATCCTCACCAAGAGTAAGGTACCTTGTAGCACCGCCACCATCACCCGGACCTGGGGTATAGTTGGAATTGCTTGATGTTGTATAAGACCCATCGGCATTTCTATCAGCATCCCCAACCACATTACCAACACCCTGCGCAACAAGATTGGCTGTCTCGTGATCTGTACCCATATCATTGACCAGTATTGTATTGGATATACCTACTCCGGTATTACTATTGTAATCTGATATGCCAGTACTTACCTGCGAGAGTGTGTGCCACCTACCAATAGCATCCTGGTAGAAGGATCTAGAAAGGAGATCCTTACCTGCAAAATTCTTTGAATAATCAAATGTTGTCCCAGCAGGACCAACACTTTGATCACCAGTCATGGGATTATCCCTATTGATGTAGTTAATGATCTTACGTGATCCTTGTGCTTGTCCAGACAGTTTGTATTCTACCGGATCCATAACCAGATCCACCTTGTCTGAAATTAAATCCAAAGACATCGAAAAGGATAAATCCTCTATTGTCTCATCGCCATAGAAATTCATTGAATTAAGCATGATTCCTATTCGGTGAAGTCCAGCCTTAGAAGAGCTGGATCCTTTTTGAATGGTGATCTGGAGGCCTTGATCTGAGGTCACCTGTGACCAATCTATATCAACAGAGTTGGGATTCCCTATATATACACCGGACCCTACCTCAAAATTGCCAGTACCATTCCCATAAAGATTGTAAGGTCTTACCTGGTAATTATCAACAGAGACTATCTCAACTGTAGAAATACCAGTCCTACCAGTTAAAGTAGGATATTCAAATAGGTAATCATAATAATTGGGAAGTCTAAGTGTCATTTTAAGATCATCTTTAAGATCATCTGTGAAATATAATTGTGTGACAGCGATGAACTGGGAACCAAAGTCCAATTGTATATTGGATGATCCGGTGGTATAGAATTCGTCATCGGAGTCAGGACATATTATTCGCCTCGCCTCGCCGCTGTAGAAACATAAACTCTCAGTTAGAGTAGGATTGTCAATCAGATATTGTTCACTTAGCGTGGTGTTAAGGAAACCAGTTTTTTGAGTGATACCAATCTGGAAGTACTCCTCTTCAGTGATCACATATCCATCACCCTCGGCAGAATGTCTGACAAAATAAATGGATCCATCGTCCTCAAAGGCTCCTGCTGCATTGTAGACCTCTTCCTTATCCCTCGGCAAAATCGCAAGAGCAGGATTGAAGAAGTTCTCTCCCTCTCCAGATAATCCACTTTCGGATATCGCCCACTCATCAATTCTAAGCTCTGGTGCTTGATAAAGCATGGAAATCTCTGATATATCCAGTTCTCTATCGTAGTATCTGAACTCGTCTGTGCGACCATCAAGTACTTTGTTACCATTGGCCCTACCAAGTCTATTAAGAGTTGTAATATCTAGGTTGGTAATGAATCCACTCTCACCTGCCAACTCACCATCAATGAAAAATCTGGCATGTGTGGTGTTATATGAGAATGTGATCATTGACCATGTATTGAGAAGATGATCAAAATCAGAACCCATTGCAGGATCAAGATCGATCTCCATGACCTGGTTTAGGTCATCCTGGATATACAAAGAGACACCAGTAGAGTAAACTGCCATGTCAATCGCACTTTGCCACTGTTGTGCTGTGTTTCCAAGTAGTGGTATCGCTTTCCAGGAACTATCTATAACTGTATATTCATTAGGATGAATCCACATATTAATTGTGAATTCCTCTGAAGGATCTAAAGTAAGGTCCGGGAAGGTTGCCAATGCTGAACTAGACAGATCACCATACCCCTCAAGACCCTCTCCCTGGATACCATCTTTATAAACAGTTCCAGATGTGGATACTGCGTCTAAACCTGATCCGGTGGCATCCACCAGATCATCATTAAATTTGTAGTATCTGACCAGATCCTTCTTGACAAGCATCTCATTGTAAGACATATCAAGAGTGTTGAGCCCGGACATGATTGAGAATGGGGATTCCCCGTTATAATCCTTGTTGGTGGTGAAGATGGTCTCGGGGTCACCAATGAAATTGGTCTTTATATCCCATATATCTTCACCAAGTTTGTTGTAAATTATAAAGCTAATTGGGTTCAACCCCTCGTATAACATAAGGTTGAACTCATAATGACCAGAGATGAGACTATATCCACCATGGGCAACTGTAGCCTGTTTGATGAATACATACCCAGTGGTGTCCACGATTAATCTGATCGAATAATCTGAATCTGTGTAGATGTAGGTGTGTAATCTAGTAGCATATTGGGAGTCCTTATCAAAACCTGCAATCAAGTTGGAGAACCTAATATTCCCGTTTGATGTAGTTGGAATCTCAGCCCACACTGTATTAACCGTGAAATCATCAGAGGCCAATCCCTTACTGGGGAATATGTCAACCTCTGTCCCACGGGATTCTATGTAATTTCTGAAGGTCACAGTATTTCCTGTGCCATAAGAATAGAAATCAAGTGCCAGCGAACTCAAATTGGTGATACTAACCTCATTACTGTAAATATCACCATTATATTCTATCATAATGGTGGCACTATCTATGTCAGTGACAAATAATGTTATTGTGAAAATACCTGATGAGGAGTATGGAATATCAAAGGTCTCAGAATCGATTCTGAAATTAAATCCAGATACCATTAATTCCAGTTTGGCCGAAAAAGTGTCACCCAACAATCCGAACACGGCTGATGAAGTAACGGAATATTCTACTTCCACACTTACCACATTAAGATTGGTCATATCAACTGCCTTTGTATATGAAGCTGACAGATCAGGCATAGTCGAAGTGAAAGCCAAACCGTTGTCAATTGATGTGGTAATTCCAGCATCTACTTCTGGTGACCAAGAGGGATTGATGGTGGAGGGAGACACAAAAGTATCAACGAATTCTCCCGTGAATTCACTGGTGTCAGGTAGGTCGATCACATCGTGATCAACTGCTGTGGTTCCCAGATCCACCCCATCATGAGCCTCAACATAGTTATCGAACTCAGCAACCATGTCGGTGCTATAATATCCTCCATTATAATTCACATAAAGCTGAACGTTTGTGGTGATGGAGACACCTGCAATATCCATAATTTTCTGATTGGATGGATAGTCAAAGACGATGTGAAGATCACTGTCGGTGACGAAATCTACGCGCATGTGCCCAGCCCCCGTGTCATAGCCAGATATATCAGTCTGCCATGAAGAAACAATCGCACCATTATTTCGCCCGTCTATGTACATTCTCTTGGTGCTTCCAGCCCAGGCATCATAAACCTTTACAATAAAAGTGACAGCTCCATTGACATCACGACCAACTAACTGGATAATACCCATTTTTCCACTGGGGAAATAGTAGTTGAAATCAACATCAACGGATAAGGCATCGCCAATTGGTTTATCCATATATGAAGCAGCCCATGATGAGGCCCCACCTGTGACATCAACACCCACCTTGCCCTGGGCCTCGTGCCATGAAATACCTGTGCTTGTGGTTTCTGTCCAATCATTCCCTATCACATCATCATCGAAATTGTCAGTCCAAGAACCAGGACCGCTACCATATGTAGGTACCATGATCACCTGTCGTTCCTCCACCCTGAAGGTATCCCAGACGATCATGTGTGAGGTGCCAGTGGTGAATGTTCCGACATGTAATCTTACCTCTCCAATATCCCTGGAAATGGTACCAGTAATAGTGTGGGTACCATCTGACATGATAATAGTCGCAATCAGCAAACCATTCTCATCAAGTGAAAAACTTAGTAGGCTAGTGGATAACAGACTCATATCACCATAATTACCTGAAAAACTGGCATCTAGTCCACCTAAATCATCAAAGAGATCAATGAATGGGTAACCTGATAATGATGAGGAATCATCTGTGAAACCAATTCGCCCAATCACGAGACCGGTCATGTCAAATATTTCCATATATAATCTCATTTGCTCATCTTCAGAGGTCATCACCCATTGTGCCTCGATTGATACCTCTGTATTGATTTCATAGTCCAAGTCTCCTAGAGAGATGTATTCCTGGTTCCATACACCAATCTCCGTTACAGCTCCATCATATTTCACAGTCAGAGCATCATCACCGGAAATGAATAGAGAAGATCCCCTCACATCCAAGTTTTTCACAAGAAGTAATTCATTTTCGTAGTTATATCCGTAAAATCCGAAGTGGGATCCAGTTGGAGTGATCGACATAGTGGAAACCAATATCAAGTTATCATCGATATATACAGCCAGCTGATCACCGATCAGAGTGACTTGGACATTAATCCAAGTAAAATCGGGTAAGATATAAGATGTAGATCCTAGTATTGTGCTATCCTGTCGTATTGATAACCCATCAGAAGCTTTCTCAAATTGAATAGTGTATCCAGAGTAATTTGGTTCAGATTGACCCAAATCAGTGTAAATATTCGATGAAAACATATAGAGATCAAAAAGACCATCTCCACCGATGTAAACATCAAAACTCACATCGACATCGGTCAGACCAAGAGAATAGTCTATAGATCCGAAGGACGTGACACCATCTGCTAGTACAACCTCTGGGCCGTTTTGATACTCAGCATCATCAATAAAGGATCCATATGGGTAAACACCTACAATATCGTAAATATATCTATCAATATATTCTTCGTCAAAATTGGAAACCTCATTCCAAGTGTACACGTCATTACCTGAGAGTAGTGATTGAGACCAATCAAGTCCCCTGTTGGGGAAGAAAGTGGGATGTTCTCTCTCATAGATATCAATTAATTGTTCTTGTGTGAGATCATTACCATAGATGGCAACATTTCTTATGTCACCGAGCCACTGGTAATTATCATTTATCCTGTAAGCCCCGATAAATAAGTATTGGTTAAATGTGAGTGATGTGATGTCCTTCTCAACCATCAGTATACCATCAACAAAAAGCCTAGCATGGTCTTCATCTACGACAATAGTCATGAAGTGCCACTCGGTATCAACAGGGATATTAGTATCCGTAGCTGACCAGCCAGACCCTTCTACGCCAATAGCCCATTGCCCACCTAAAATCCCAGAATATAATCTCATATTACTGGAATCTGCAGCATTAGATTGGGATAGAAACATCTGGTCTAAATTAGGATCGTTTGTCTTCACCCACATGGAGTATGACATTTCATTTCCAGATGTTGTATAACTTTCACCATAATCAATAGTGTAGAAACTAGAACCATCAAAAGGTGATCCAAGAGAATTATCGACACCATAATTAGTTATTGTGGCTTCATTAATAATATCCACTAGATCATTACCTGGTAGTTGATGGATCAATGAGTTAACCATCTGCGAGATCATATAATCACCCATTGTGTCAGCATAAAGGTCAATCTGAGAGATTGATCCACCGAAGTATTCATTTCCGTCAGTACCAAGTTGCAACTGGCTGTCAAACGTAACAAGATCGTTGACAAGTACTAGCCGGAGATCTCCGTTGATGTATGCCCTCAAATCACTATCCCAACTTAGGGTGATAGTATAATCATGTTCTGGTAAGGAAATTATACCCATGGAACTACCAATTCTCACATCCAAGTCGTATGTATTAGCCACTTGTGTAACTTGGAATATGCTGGTTGCAGAGCTCAAAATAGGCTGTGTCTGTGGAAGTATAATTGGAGATATCTCCATGCTGATTGTACCCTTGGTGTAACTCAGATCAGCAGACGGAATCTCTACCCCATCATTGGTGCCATCAAACGTCAGAGCCCCATTCAGTATTGTGGGTGTGGCACCATTGGGTTCAGCCAAGAAATCAATATCGGAAACTGAAAGGGCCGCATTGTAAATAGTTACATCCCTTAGGCTTCCATCAAAGGTATAACCATTGATATCACCAAGAATAATAGACGTCTGATCCGAAGGAAGGGTTAAAGTGTAACCCGGTGTACTAGTGGCCTTGAGAACGCCATCGATGTAGAACTTCCTTGATGTACCGTCCCATGTTAGGACATAATCATGGTAGATATCAGGATTCGTTATCGTGGTAACTAGCTCGTTTTGCCAATCGGTAAAGTGAATCTGGTCAGATGTCTTGTAGATGCCGACACCCTGCAGACCAACCCCCTCGTTTCCAAATCTGAGTACACCTTGATCTCCATCGGCCTTCATGGTGAAAGCTATAGAGAATGGATCATTACCAGATGGTAATATGTTGATAGTCTCCAGTCTCACAGGATTATTGTTTGGCGACATCCCACTATCTCCACCAGTTAGGATTTCAAGTGTCTCTGGATTGTAGAAGGCAACTTTATTTAATTGTGATGAAATGTAGTGTGAGATGTAGAAATAATGGAATGAGGATCCTGACCTGTATGTGGACTCAATCTTGAACCATTGTTTCACAGGCCAATTATTTCTATCTGTATCACCATTATAGGAGAAAGTTCCTATTTGATAATTGGAACCATCAGTGTTGAATTCTCTCATATAAGGAGCACCTGATAGAGTGGTGTCTGAGTATATCCACACTGAAGTATGATAGACTGTATCTGGTTTTGCAGAATATCCACCTAAACCACCATCATATCTTGTGATGCCCACACCCATATGGGATGAAGCATCAGTAGTTGTCCGCTCATGGGATAAGACAGGGAAATTACTAGCATCGGGTTTATTATAGGAATTATCATCAGTATTGATGGTGTAGGGTTGGGTACCCCATACAGCAGTAGATCTTCTATCTGAAATGACTATATCAGATGCCTCGCCATTTTCAGAGACAGTCGGGTTGAAGAAGGCAATCTTATTGGCAATCTTAAGGTAGTGAGATATATAGAGGTAAGTGGTGGAACTGCTAAGAGTTTTGAAGACACTGTCAATCTTTATCCATTCACTAGTTGGCCATAGACTTTGATCAAAAATTCCATTATAAGAGAACCTGCCAATGTCCCTGTTTTCCGCTGCAGATCTAATGTAAGGGGCCTGAGTGAGAGTCGAATCAGAATTGATCCATACACTCATCTCATAATCAGTCAAGGGTTTAATGTAAGAAACCCCAACACCAAAATGGCTGGAACCGGATGTGGTTCTCTGATGAGATAAGACTGGATAATCTAAGAGTTCAGGTTTAATATATGAGACAGAGTCGTCTACAATAAATGTCCCACTGTCACCCCATGCGGCGGACCAGTATTTATCTGCAAGGTCAAAATTATCAATGATATTGTGATAGGTACCAAGTATCTGATTAAGATCCATTTTCTTAGAGTATAGAGTCAGCTCATCAATTGATCCGATGAGGTAATTATTGCTAGCATAACCCCTTCCAAGGTAACCCAGCGAGAGATCATGTGGAAGAGCAAGGGCAGTTCCCACATGGATACCATTGATGTAGTGCTCAATTGTATCTGAAAAGACAATAGTGAGCATATTGTACTGTCCTATCATGAAATCGACATCAGAATAGATAGAGGATGATACAATGTTTACTCCAGTGTTATCCTGCATTTGCAAACTTCCCGAAGCCAGTAAATCTATTACCTGATCATACATTGTGGTATATCCCCTTGCTATTGGAATTTTACCAGTGGCAGAGTAATCGTCAGGTCTGACCCACAGGTTCAGTGTGTAGTCCCTACCGGCTTTAATAACCATCTCGGGAACTTTTATCTCCCCACTTGATGTAATACTAACTGCATTACCCAAGACACCAGGGACAAGAACTTGGGTACCGATTATATCCAAATCATACTTGGAAAGGTCATCTTGATCCTCAAAAGAGTAATGTCGATCAATATCATTATAATTCAATTGTCTGTCCCTATCAAAATCTATCATATTAAGTACATACAACTGATATGCCTGTTCTGCGATCAACGAGTTTTCCATAACATATATGCTATCCAGAGAACCTGCCACGAAGCAAGAAGAGAGGAGATCAGATCTGGTACCAATAGTTAGCTCGATATCGGCAGGTGTCCCTGCACCAACAGTAATATCCCGAACCCATTCACCATTAATGTACAGTTGTCCTGTCGCTGACTCTGCAAGGTAGGAATACGTGATGTAATACCATTCATCGGTAACAAAACCACCATAACCCGCATCTGTATCCTGATTATGGAATACTTTCAATGTGCCGGTACTATCCAAAAACATCTCGAAATTCCTATTACCACCAGAGGAATAGTGTGCATCAAGAAGACTCTGCCAGTCTTTGTCAACACGATCAAATTTAACAGCAGTTGATACTGTGAAAGAGTTACTGATATCTGCATTCAATATGTAACCAGTCTTAATGAAATCATCAACACCGTTGAAGGTCTTAGCTGCGCCCTTATATCCGATGTTGTACTCGTAATCAACTAAACCACCCTGTGCATATAGCCTATTTGCATCTTGGAAACTCACTGGTCGATTATATAGTCTGAAATCATCGATTCGCCCATCAAAATAAGAAGCGTCTCTTCTTCCAATATCCAAATCATTGTTGGCAGTTGCCATGGGAATGGTGCTTACTAAGGTATGACCATCATAGTTATTACTTGCATCCACATCCTGCAGGATTCCATTGATGTACACGTCTGCATAATATGTGGATCCCGATTGATAATAGCTCCAGACCACATTGTACCATTCACCTGTATTGATACTTCCCTCCTCAAGAAGGTCAGTACCGATAGTGGTACCACCACCATTCCATCGGGCATACAGTTTTCCATAGTTGAAGAATAGGGTGAAACCATCTCCAGACCAGTCGGCCATATCAATGATACCCTCACCAGTCGCAATTGTATCGGCATTGAACCAGATTGAATAGGCAAATTCGGGTGCAATATTCAAGGGATAGACAGATTGGAGTATAGAAGCATAATCATCAACCCCATCAAAGGAAAGGCTGTAAGAATTTATACTATCGTCCAAGTAGTATGAGGGACCATAGAAATTAGCATTGTGTGGCCCCACAATGTCATAAGGTTGACCATCAAAGGTCCATCTTGCCTCAATGTCGTCATAAAGACTATCGTGCTGGCTGAAAATTATTGACCGATCGTCATTATTAAATCTTTTATCATAGATCCTTACGTCATCAACCCTTCCGTCGAAATTGGATGAATCTCTTTTACCAATCAAAAGATTATCATTGGGGTCAACCATTCTCTCAGTTGAACTCAAAGTCTTAACCAATGAATTATCTAAATATACATCCACGATATAATTCATAGTCTCGGTTACTGAATCATAATCAGAGTAATAGTCCCATATGAGATTATACCATTGATCAGTAAGAATAATCGAAGGTGTCAATGCCTGTACTGTTCCGCCGTTGTAATTATATCTAAGCAGAAGCTTGTCAGATGAGAAGAAAATAGAGAACCCATCTGATTGATATGTACCCATATCAACTAGACCATTATTGTCTGCAATTGAGTTGGCATTAAACCAAAACGATAGAGAAAATTCATCACCACTTACAATATCAAAGTTGGTTATGTCTAAATTATTAGAACCATCAAATAATGCAGCACCACCATTATTGGTACCAGCATTGGCGTTGATGCCAGGAGCATATTTTGCAGTCCCAGACCAAGCAGCAGCTGATCCACTGATTCCATCATATGTCTGACCGTCCATGGTATATCTGTGTAATAAATTTTCATATACATCAGATTCGTCAAAGGTATTGGAATAAACAAGATCCGAATAAAGCCCACCGAAATCAAATACCTCACCATCTAATAGAATATCTCCGGTCAATGGGAAGTGGGCTGTAACATCAGCCGATGTAACCATTATGTCAGCAATAATCAGATCGTCATAACCAAGATCAAAAGTATAGGATTTCAACAATCCCTCCTTGGTGTAAATGTAATCTATCTCGACTTGGTTTAAATTATGATCAAAGATATTCATCGAATCAATGGCACCTGTGAGATGCAGGCCGGACTCCGACCATGCGGAGCCGATATTGACCACACCAGTGATAAGATCAGAACCAATTGTAAAACTGAATTTATTGGTTTTGTCAATAGTAATTGTCAGATCGGTGTCATCCCTTCCCACGACAATATGATGCCAGGCACCATCTGCAATAAAGAAATTGGTGTTGAGATCAGTAGATCCGCCAAGTTCATTATATATCGATAGATAACCATTATTATTGGTCAGATAAAAATCATTGGTGTCCCCAAAGGTGTGGGTTGTGCCCCAGATATGGGGGTTGTCGTAACTATTGGTGGCACTGGTGACCTGTTCGGTGTTGATCCAGAAAGAGGATGAAAAATCATCCAGATTGGCTATGATTGTATCCATGTAAATATAGGAATCTCCACCCATATAAGCAGCGTTATTGATCTTACCAGAGCCTAAGTAGGAACTATAAGATTGAGCCGAAAGACTGGTAGCCTGATAGAGCCTGTAAGCCTCCTCTGAGTCAAGTGTTCTTGAATATACTCGAAGATCATCTAACGTGCCGTTAGTTCCATAGCCAGTACTTTGCCATCTTCCTATATATTGGGGGTAGCTTTCTATTATACCAGATACAGATTTACTATTAACCAAATTCCCATCAATAAATGCCCTTAATGTGACTCCGTCATAAGTGAGCCCTATTAAATGGAAGTTATCATCTATGACTGGAATATACCCAGGATCTGAAGATACTGTATCTAAAGTATGTCTACCTGCGGTGTCAGTTGTAACCCCAACTCTTAGATAATCATTCTCATTAACAGAGATCTCCATCTCCTGACCACCAAAGATGGTGTGCCATCCACCACTAGGGAGGCCAGTGGATTTAAACCAAACAAAAACAGATATGTTGGGCACACTGGCGGTACTCGGTAGATTACTCAACACATATTGGTTATCATATCCATCAAAGGACGCTGAACTACCAATTACACCCGGAGCATATGATTCAGTGCCCACCCAAGTTCCATCGTAATCATTAATAGATTCTAATGCATTATTATCGAATTCATAATGAGCAAATAACCCATCATCAAGGTTCGGGATAATACTAGTTGTGGAATTGAGTACTCCACCAGTGAAACCATAGTCGAATGGGAACGAATATGTGGGGGATTTAACACGATTATATAATTGGTCAAGAATATCATTCTCAGAGAGAGCAATATCATAAATCTTAACTGAATCCACGAATCCCTCGTATAGAGGGTTGGTACCCGTGGATCCCCCGATACTTATTTTTGTGGTCGATAGGGTTGTCTTGACAGAACTATCCGCGAAATAACCTACCTGCACCCCATCAACATACAAAGCGATATAATCATCCATTACAGCTACCAAGTGGTGCCAACCATTCATGACATTATTCCAACTATTATCAGTCGTATCCTTGGCTGATTGTGCAGCCCCATCATTACCCTTCTGGTAGAAAAATACCTCCCCCCAATCCTGACCTAGAGCGAATTCCCACCCAGATGGCAGGACACTCTTGACTACTGATGAAGATAGAGATCCATCCTGCGGATTATTAGTCGAGTATACCCAGGTAGATATTGTCATGGTATCCATTGAGGTCATGTCGAGTGGAATTTCAAGATATGAATTGCCATCAAGATAAAGACCATTGCCATCATATCCCTTAACCTTCTGTGGTGATCCGGAATATATCGTATTTGAACCATCAACCTCATTAACAAATCGATCAGTAGTAATCTTAATGCCATCTATATAGCCAAGATTCGAAGAGTCGCTCCTATAACTCACTCCAGCATGTCCAGTTGCGTGCTTGACTGCATCATTTCCGTTATGGCGAGATAGATTGGGAGTCTCTGGGAACGGATCGTCGCCTTGTGCAAGGAAAACCTCGAGAAGGGTGCCTGTTATAACAAATTTCATATGCCACCACGAGTTAGAAATATCCCCTATACTCACGGTCATATCTATACCAGCATTCAAATTATTAACAATGCTTCTCAAATAAAGTAAACCATTGTAAATGAAGGCCAGATATCCGTTGTTAACTGTGGGATTATTGACAGAAACAGTATCAGCTCTGAGATAAAGACCGAGTAGCTGATATACCCCTGTGGGATAGAAATAACCCTCAATTGATCCGTCACTGAATTCGTGGGTGTCAAGGGCAGCATTGTATGTAACACTACCATCATTAATCACACCCCATGAACTATCTCCCTCCTTTACTTGAGTTGTCGAAGGAACAATGGAACTGGGATATTGCATTTCCCAACCCAGATTTTCAGGTGTACCCAACTCTGTGAAGCCACTAGTAATCACAGATTCTTCACTCTCGAACTCCATATCCAATACAAGATTGGGATTCTCAGTGGGATACCGATTACCCAGTTGGCTGTCATCAAAGACATCTTCTGCCAAGTTTCGTGTATTAATGTAAGTCGGGACAAAAGCCATATTTTTGGACTGTACTGTCTCGATCTTCTCCTCCACCGCTGCCAACCATGTGGTAACAGGTATGTTAGGACTTAGACCGATATTCACAATTTCAACTGCAGAATCGGATGAGACAGCTATCTCCATGGGAGTATCGGGTACCAATCCATCGAGTGTGTATTTTAGCACACTCGTTTGTCTGACTACTCCAGACTGCACCACATGGGTCTCAGTCTCACCAATGTATCCAAGGGTGATCTCAGCATCAGTCTCGACTGCCTCAACCTCAATATATACATTTTCAGGTCTTGCATATCTCTCATTGGTAAAAATGACACCACTGTAATTATGGATATCACTAGATAGAATGTCCCCTTCGAAATCCTCATAGATAGTTCCCATGTAGAGATCATCTATGTAGGCATCCAGTGTTGAACCACTGGTAATGTCAAGCACAGGGGTATCAGTGCTATAAAGAGCACGGTAGAGTGGAATATCAGTCTTGGATAGCTGTGGATCATAAATGACACTTTCACCATTTAAATTGATAGTGTAATAGGCATCATAAATCGAAACCTCCATCGATAACCAATCTCCAAGAAGTGAGATGTAGGTCTCAGTGTCTAACCAGTCACCCAGAATATTTTTAAACTGAATCATCACACTCTTGTCAGAAAGATGTGAGCGTACCAACCTGAAATCCAGGTACTGTTTGTAGCCATCTGTTAGGGAGAAAGTCAATGTCTCCTCACCTGTAACTATGTCTTCTAGCAATACTGACATACCAAAGCCATCAACTGATGTGGCATCAATCTCAAAACTACCTGAGGGAGATATCTTGATTGCCTGTTCTGATGATTGTAACACGCCATACGCAGCAAATTCCAGACCTGTGGCCTTGATAGTCGTTTCCAGTCTCCTATTTCCGATCTCTATACTGTCAACATATATAGGGCTCCCAGGACTATTAATCTCTGGAAGGAATAGAATAGTGTCTAATCTTGGACCTTCGTAATATCCACCCTTACTCATATCAGCCTCAGGTCTGAGTTCACCCTCTCGCCAGACGCGGTAGTACTTCATAGTTTCTGTGACAGATATCTCTACGAAGAATCTGTTATTCATATCCTCCTGTGCAACTGTTGCCAAGACGAAACCATCAACAACTATGTCTCCATTCGATGAGAAGGTGATCTTGTCGCTGGGGTTGAGGCTCACCACCTGATTATCAAATGCAAGTGTTTCCACCTTCAATGTTATCTGGTTGTTATCCTGATCAATACTTCCAGAGGTGGTATCACCGACATAGGATAATACATCTCCCTCATGCAACATAATCTTGGCAGAAAGCAGATTCTCTGTGTTTCCAAAAGCTGTAGTTGAGAGTTCCCAGTCTGAAATGGATTCTGCCAGGACACCGCTGGTTTTTATCGCGTGGATGACAGTATTTGAATCATAGATATTAATTGTTGGTGAGAAGGTATCCTTGAAGAGATATGATAGATCTGTATTAAGAGTTGGTGCATCGCCTTGTCCAAGATAACTGAAAAGTCTACCATCATAGTAGATAGATATTTTTCCGTTTGGGTTAGGTCCAAGCTCCTGTATAAAGGTCAATTTGTGTCTTCCAGGGGTTATTGAGAAAGCATCATCAGCAAAATTAAGGTATCCTAAGGTTCCGGTTGTATATTCTAACCCAATACTCCCATCAGGGTTACTGTAAAATCTGAATTCGGTTGTCGGGAGCCCACTTATCGAACTTGTCACCACCCCAAAATTGATCAGGTCAGCGATATCCTCAGTTGAGAATTCGACTTCCATGAATTTGGAGGTCTCAACCATATCTATCTCCTCGAGTTTGAAGGAGGTTGTCTCCATGTACCCCGATAACGCAGTCATATCTTCATCTGGAAGAATATAATCATATACGATTAAATCATCCACAACTATGTCTTGGTTGAGATCCTCTCTTCCCACCACAATCCTTCCCTCATATCCTTGAGAGAGAGAGACTGGGATAATCAAAGTGTCCATATAAACACCATCAATGTAGAGTTTGATATCGCTATTATCAAAAATTAATTGGTATTCATGGAATTCATTAGTATCAACGTATATTATTGGACTAAATAGATAGTCTCCTACAAGATTGATGTCATAGTACTCTATTTGTACATATTCTGCCTCATATGCTTTGATTCCAATATGATTTGAAACAGCAATCTCTTGCTTGACAAAGTTAGTGTAGTCTCCAGAGAGTGCATTCTCTCCGAATTTTGCCTTGAGAGAGATCGTGAATTCTGAGTTAATATATTGTACTGAGGATCTCACAGCCTGTAGATCCCCAAGATTAAGTGCAGCTCCGGAACCGTCAGTAAGGTAACTAACTCCGGTACCATAGGTATCCCATAATGAAAGGGTCCCGCCAGTCAGTATATTGTTGGAAATATCATTTTCGAAATCTGCGTAATATAGAGGATCTGAAATGTCATGCTGATAATTGTGAATTCTGTTGATTTTTGTTATTGGTACGGCTGCACCACTATAGTAGCGGACATCATCAAGGTAACCAGTGAAGTACTCACCCGATTCAAGTATACCATCTGTGGGATCCCATTGAGATGACCCGATAAAGGCACCTCTTGCAGAGAGGGCTTGGGGTGAGACAGTTGTAAAATCAGGTTTCACCTCATCCTGTTTGCCGTTGATATTTATTATCATAATCTCATTGGGGAAATCGATTGAACCTGAGATATGTGTCCATTGATTTAATGGGATGGTGGATTCTGAGTAAAGTGCCTCCTCAATGGTATCAGGATAATTTTGACATAAAAGGGTAGGGTCTCCTGGATCTTGTACACATTCTTTGTAAAAAAGTTTTGCCTCTAATTCTCCATTAAGGTTTTTCTCTAGCCATAAACCATGGGTATAGAAGTCAAGTATGGGTTGATATTTAGTTGTCGAATCAGTTGGATAAACCCAAGCAGAAAATAATTGATTGTCTTGCATCCAAAAATCTGCACTCGGATCAAATCCGGTGAGTGAAGTCTGCCAACCACTGTATTCTTGGTATCCTGGTCCAACTTTCAAAAGTGCAGGATCAGATCCAGTGGGTGCAGTGTAGTAATTGCTTCCCTGATAATATACTGAATGGTCATTGGCATCAGTATCAAATGGTACATACAGAACTAAATCCTTGTAAAGAGAATCCTCGATTTTGTTAAAATAAGTCTGGTCTCTAGATATTCCACTACCAAAACTATTTGCACTAATCTTGGAGTTTACTTGGTCTGCCAACATTCCCTCAGATCCAGGAAATGCATAATTGACCATGTTAGCATCATCATTCCTGAAATCAGTGAAGATCCCCCCTGATTTACTTGATGATCTGGTGTATGACAATCCCGACACCACATCGCTGAATTCTTCTATACCGAAATTTGCCACAAAGATAGGATCCCCTGAATATACAAAGATACCAATCTCTACTGGAGTTGAAAAACTGGGAATATCTACTAAATCATAAAAAGGTGTGAAGCTATCACTTTCCCAGAAATAAGTCTCTGCAAACATTTGCCAGCTATCACTTGTTCCCAATTCCCTCATTCTCAATTCTACCAGCACCTCGATTGGATTCGGGTTCTTAGCATTGATGACAATTTTATTTAGGCCCTCAGAAACATAATTGAAATCATAGGAGGCCATGAGAGTACTAATATAAGATGTATCTCGGACAACCACATTATCAACTTGAAAAATCCCATTTAATGCATCATCATATCCTGTTATTGGTCCATCATAAATAATTCTGAAAGTCAATCTTCCACCTGGATTCTCTACATTGGGAATGGTCATACTCACCCAGCTGTTGGTCGCATCACCTCTGGAGTACCATGTAGTACCTCCAATTAATATCTCATAGGTCATATATCTTGCAGATCCACTTCCAAGTGTATAAATTTCAAAATCAATATCTCGGTTGGCTGGAATATTATCCATATAAATCTCAGAGATCTTATCATCAAATAACCTGTAAATCCAGGTACCCTCTGCTTGAAGGTATGTTATCCCAACATCTGTACATGTATTGGCCTTGGTTGGCCATGATTGAGTTTGGATATCATATGTACCTTCGAATCCACCTCCACCCCATCCGGTACATACAGCACTGAAATCACCATTTGATATGAGGTTATCTATCTGAATATCAGAGGTACCTGTCTCGAGTATAAAACCATCCAGTTCTGTATCCCAGATCACCTTGGAATCAGCATTCATACTGAATGTATCGGCAGCAAAGTTGGATTCCAGACCATCTTTGGGTTTGGACATAGCCAATCCATAAAAATTGAAAGCGTTATCAACCTCAATCCTCAATAAATTAGTCTTATTAAGGTAATCAGAATTTGTGACAATGGCTATTGATCCGAACTGGTTATTCTGATTGATCGTACCTGAACCTATGTAATACTGTTGATTATCAACAAGAAGTGAAGCAGTAATGGTGGCACCACCATAACCCGTGATTAGAATTCGATTAATGCTATTGTCACTATCATAGTAAAAATCAGCATAATCACCTGCGGACATGGTAATTTCAGTATCAAATACAATTCCGGAGGTTTTGATTGTCTCAGATACTGGAAGAAACTCCCCGGTATTAGGCACAGAGGTAGATCCCACTGTTCTTTTTATTAGCATGGCCTGAGTATACAAATAAGTATATAGTGGATTTATCTCTGGCTCGTATATACTAACAACACCATTGTTGTAAATCTCAAACTCAAAATACCCGGTGTCTCCCTTAATATCAGAGGGTAGCTGCAGAGATTGCTGACTAAAGTCATTATATCTGAATTTCATTGCACCCAGATCGACTCGAGTCGCACCAACCCAGACAGCATTGATAGTTATCTCACTACCGGAGAATTGGGTGTAGTTTAAACCATCAACAACACCAGCACCTACATAAAATAATTCATAAGAACCTAGTCTATCTATATACAGAGGAGTGCTGGGGTCAGTGGTATAAACCCCATCCGATGCAGGATGTGTGTATCCCGAGGTATAGAATCCAGCATCAATTATTCCAACTTGCGTCTTAAATCCAACTGAAGACATACTGGCGTATAGTCCATACGGGAGCTGCAGATCATATACTCCATAGGGGTCACCTGAAAAGGCAATATCAATATCGGAATCAGTCATGTCAAATCCGATGGTGGTATCGATCCCACCTGTAAGGGAATAATAGGACACCCTGTCGCTCTTTATACCTACAGATGATATTTTACTCCCAATACCCAGACCTATGGTGAGGCTTTCCTGGGTATGTAGCTTTACTGCACGCGCCTCCGTGAAAATGTCGAATGTATAATCTCCCTCTGGAAGATTTTCCTGTTTATAGAACGTATCTGAACCCAAATCAAGAAATACATCAGCATACGCACCTACAGGAACAGAAAGCTCCAGTTCAAGACTACTTATTCCATCCCACCATAATATATTATTCTCCACCAGTAATGATATCCCATTCAGCGCTGTAAGTATATTATTAGAACCATCTTCGCTAATAGATTTGTACTCCTCTGGATACCAGTTTTCAAAACTCTCATCTTTTATTATGTATTGAAATTCTAATGGAGTGAAGGATGTATTTGAGTTTGCAATTGGAATATTAATACTCATAATAATTATTACTGCAAATACCAATAATATCCTCAACCCACGTCTTGCTACCCTCTGCTGCCCCCCGAAACTTGTCTCCCCGATTGGGGTTTTAAGATCGGTATAAATCTGGTGGTAGATAGCGAATGGATAGAGAATAATCAAGATAAGATCAATCAATTTATTTGATAAAATCTTTAAATTATCAATTGCTTTAATTCTGGTTATATTTATGGATTCCCCTATTTGGATTGTTAACATTTCGAATCACGTCTTGATTTGGTCATAAGAACTCCCAAGACAATACTACGTCCCATCGGAGTCTTGTTTAATAAGCGGAGGTTTTACAAATTATATTTAAATATTGGGCAGGCAAGATTTTTTTCAATAAAGAATAATGGAATAATTAAGTTGGTGGTTATTTAAATATACTGTTATTTTTCCACAATTTGAATATGTATTCAAATGGGTTTCAGAGAATGTTACACTGTATATTTTTTCGGATTATTTCGTAAAATAATGATAATTATTTGAATTATTGCTTTATTTTTTAGAGTCAAAAATATATATTAGTTCTCTATATTATCATTAGAATGAGGAGGAATTCTCAATGCAAATAGACAGGAAAGTAATGAGAGTGAAATTGGTTTTTTTGGGTATGTTGTTAATATTTGGAAATGGTAGCACGATTGGGTATCCAATAATCAATCAAGTCAATATGGAATATGAATTTCTGTTGACAGAGAATACATATGAATACTTGACAGTATTTGATAATTTCTGGAACAATACTGGGTATAATTTCAGTATCAATCTAATTCTGGGAATATATGAATCAATTGAGATTACTAATATAAATAATGATGAAATACAGGGAATTGTTACTTACTTTACAAAATCTCAAGTCGATGCAAATTTTTATGAGGGAAATCAACTGAAATATGAAGCAGGAAATATTTATTTATATCTTTTAAATGAAAATTTTACCCAATTGGCCAAAATACAAATAAAAAATCAGGGATACGAAGAAAGTGAATATTTATTGGAGATGGAATTTAGAATTGAACGGGCCACACAAGAAATATCATATCTTGAACAAAACACTATAAAATATCTTTTACCTGAAATCTTTTCAACTGGTGAGACTTACAGATCCCCAATTGTCCCAATTGATTTTCAATTTCAAAATAGATTCGAGCTTTTCAGATCTGATATCCCAAGCCAAGTAGGCGACAATTACGAACATGATACACTGTCTGGATACTCAACCTACTATGATTACTACGATACTTTGGTGTTTACAAATGATACTTTGCCCTCAACCCACAATTATTATCAAAGGGAAATCCAGTACCATGATCTCTCTGGAGTAATGCTCAATTCAATCGTTGAAGGAAGGACTGATGATATGACCTACTCTGTAACTAAGTCCCTGACAAAAGGAACATTAGTAAATGTAGACAACGGAGATCCTGTGATCATTGCGCCTGAACCATCCACAGTGACCAACAAGACTTATCCACTCCAATTTGAAGTATTTGAACCATTTCCCAAGAGATACACTCTATATATTAACGATGAGGAATACTATACCAAACAGGTAAGTAGGAATGATCCAAGTTTTGAACTCTTTCTTACCCTCGACAAAGGTAATACTACTTTAACCCTGGAGGTGGAGGATGACTGGGGTCACACAGCAAGTGCAACTACCTGGGTCTTCAGGGATGAGACAGTTGGACAGATATTAACAAGTTTCATTATTCCCATTTTAATTATCGCCATACCCGTACTTATCTGGAGAAGGAAAAAGAAATGAGAAAAATTACTCTCATAGTCTTCCTATTCATCATGATTCCAATAGTATCTGCATATGATAGTGGTATTGAGAATGGCGACAAGGTAGAGATGGAAGTCGAGGGACGGATCGAGGGTGGGGATAGACATGGTGAGATGTTTCAACCCCATATTACCTTCACAGTAGAGGTCTTGCGTTCGCAACTAATTGAAGGATTCTATGAGAATGTAATTGGAATGCAAGTCAATGGCGAGTATACCTTTATAGTACAACCAGAAAAAGCCTACACTGATATATCTCATGAATTATACAATGAGGCTCTCAAATTTTCAGTTCTGATATTGAGAATAGTATTGGATATAAGTCCAGATGATATCGCAGTGACAGATATTGATGATGAATTGAGCTCATCTTTGAAATTGTTCCTCGCCGTATCAGGTGTGATCCTTCTTTTCATTATCTATCCATCATTGAAACTCGTACTAACCAAACAGCTAATCAGAGTAACCAAGAAGAGGGCAGAAAAAGGTAAATCAATCAATACCTTTCCATTTAATCGCTTCGGAATTTGTATCCATTGCGGTGATCTCAGCACAGGTATTTGCTCGGGATGCGGAGCTAATTACTGTCGAAAATCATTCATTAAAGGATGTCTCATATGCCCCAGTAAAGAAATGAAACCCAACTAAATACCTCATACTAACCATTCACCATGTCCTGCTAGAATATGGTAAACCCTTATCTCAACTGTGCTAACCTTTCGCAACGCTTTAATGCGCTTCTAAATGTTTGAGTAAGTTTTTTTCTATCAGTCTTAAACATCCCTGCAATTTCATATAGCCCCATTTCTGTCGATCTGTAAAGAACAGCAAAACACAATAATTCTTTGAAGTAATCCTTACAACGCAAAAGCTTTGGGCAGAAGCTGATGATTGTAGGAAGCATTTCAATTGATTGTAAATAGACCTCTTGATTAATTACCCCTTGAACCCTCATGTCGAATAGGATGGTGGCAGCGGGACTATAAAATCGGGAATAATCCTTTAGATTTCCAATTAATCCAATAGATAATAATTCTCGTTTGGATGAATTGAAATCCTTTCTATTAACATTAAGAAAATTGACAGTCTGTTTAAGAGTGATATCACATCTGTACTTGTTTGCCAGATATTCCAAATATATCGCTAATAAAATTTTGATCTTTGGTTTGTAAAAATTCCTAATATGTGTGATAAACAGGTTAAGATCTTCTTGAATTAGTCCTTTGAATGCAGAGTGACCAGGTATCTTGGAAACTAGATCTAATACTATTTGCTCTTTTTTGTCTGAGACCATTGATAATTACCTATTCTATCATCTAGTCACAATTAGTATTTAAAGAAAAACCCAATTTAGAAAATTGGCAACTACAGAGAAACAACCCTATTTATCGAAATTGGCTGTTTTCAGAAATATTGAGAATGATTTTCAATAAAATTAAGAATGGGAAAATCTTTTCAAAAAGTTGACGAATAAATATTATAGACAATAATCAAGTATTGTGGATAGATCCAATTCTAATTGGTAATTCTAATTTCTTTAAAACTCTGTAAAAATAGGAATAGTACCATCTATCTAGTTCTAATTCCATTATCTCATCAAGCTTGAGGAATAGAGTAGTAATTTCATTTAACGATAAGTTAGAGGTGAAATAAATGGACATAAAGGATAGTAATATATGGAGATTTTGACTTTTCAATAACCTTGGAAATTTACTAGGAATCTCTAGAAGGGCATCTTTTGCCTTTTCAAATTGTCTAGATGTTAAAATATCTGTCTCTTCCATTTTTTCAAGAATATGCTTAGCTGGGGTCAGATAGTCAACCCTACCTTTAGTAATAAAACCCAGCTCCATCAACTTTTTCTGCGATTTCATCCAACCTCGTCTTTCCTTGATGATCTTAACCGTTATATAAGCACTAATCATAGGTGATTTTTTTCTAGCAAGATAGTCTATAAAGATCAGAAAACATCTCTCAGTATATAATAAGTTTTGAGTAATAAAAACATCCTCGAATCTCAATATATCCTTTTTGATATTTTTCTTGAATTCTTTGTCTGGGATTTTTTTCAGTATAGGTTCGGTAATCGACCTTATTTTTATCCTTCTGTCAGAGTGATGCCTGCTTTCTTTTTTCTTATTCTTTATTTTTTTTATAACTTCTTTTTTTTTCCTTGCTTTTATTTTTCCCTTTGCTTCTCTTTTTTTCGTTTTTACATCTTGTGTTAATTTTTCTTTAGATTTTATTAGCTTATTAAACAATGTAGTGTAGAACGCATCAACACTAATGATTCCCAGTTTCTCATCCATTCTGGTAAACATATCAGATATTTCCACATTAGCCTCATCTCCTGTCAGATGTATCGAATAAAATGCTAAAACTATTTCATTATCATAATTAGGGATACTTGATTTCAAATTATCTGGGATATTATCTGTTGTGAAAATGGCTCTTTCATATCTACGATCAGATATTATTTCAAATTCCCTCATATGAAATAGTATCCTTTTTGCCATATCGAAACGAAAATCGGATCTCTCAACCAGCAGACCTAAATCATTAAGAATATGTTGTCTATCTTCCCATCCTTCTGAGGATAATGAGAAGGAAGAGAGAAGTTTTTCTTTACTAATTTGAGAACCATGTTTTCTGGCCATGAATTCTATGAAAACAAGGAAATATAATTCTAATCTTTCTAGATTTAGTCCAGAAATACGGATAATGAAATTTCTAATATCGGATTGTATTATAGTTTTCAATCTCTCATCTGATATCTTCTCAAGGACCAAATTTACCCTTTTACCTGTCGGTAGCTCACCATCAATATTCTTTGAACTAGTATCGACAGATAATTTCCTCTTTTTGCCCTCCCTATCTATAGCTTGTTTGAAGTTTGAGTAATAGTAACTCCTATGCTTTTTTATCCCGTTCTGTCTTTCAAATTCCCAAAATAATTCTGATATCTCCTCAATAGTTTCGACACTCAGAGTGGTAAAGATCGCCAAAAAAACTATTATTCTCTCTTTATCAGCACTTTTTACAGCTTCTGGAAACTTACCAGGCATAGAATTGATCACTGACGCTATCACATCAAACTGTTCACGTGAAAGGAAATGTGATTCATACATCTCCAATAATATTTTCCTAGCAGAAGGAAGATATAGCTCGATAGGGCGATGATAATGATCCGTTATCCCCAGGTGCATCATTGTTTGTTGTTTTCTCATCCAACCAGACCGTCTGATTTTATAGTTTTTTGTTATATAGTGATAAGTGATGGTTGTGGAATGGTATTTATTACCCATGTTTTCTAGATAGATAAGAAAGTATTCGTCCACCAAAGGGGTAGGTTTGTCATGAAATGTCTTGACAAATAAATCCACATCCCCTTCAATATCCTTTTTAAACTTCTCATCAGGGATTTTATCTAGAATCCTATTCACTTTTCGGAGTAATCTAGAATAGGACATGCAATGAATCTCTATTTTTGATATTTAAAGGAAAACATCCTCCAATAGTTTTTCGAGAAATGATATCTTCTGTATTGCTGACTGTTTTCAGAAATTAAATATATGTTTTAGAATTCATTTACTACAGCTGATATTTTTTCACTCCTATCATACTAGTATCAATTCCAGCACTTACCGATCCCAAAGATAGAAGTAAATAAGATATCACAAGTATTATTATAATTCTAAAAACCTTAACGACTAGTAATTTTTTTAATGTATTGATTACTTAAAATTACATAAATATAGATGTTCTAAAAAGATAATTTCTATCTCTTTGAAATGACTTGCAATAACCAATTTGATACCTGACCCAAATAGATTATAATTGAGAATAAGAAAACATTTCCCATAATATTATTTAAATCAATATTTACATCATTTGATATTAAACGAAATGTGTTGATCAGAAATAATACAGATGTAGCCCCTAGCATTAAGAATATTATTCTCAAAGGAAATTCTTTTAAATACAAAAACAATCCTACCCTTCTGAATTGATTTATTGTCACCCCTTTTAATCTCATTATCTCAAATTCTCTACCAAATCGCATTCTAGTCTCTACAAAAGCAAGTGAGAAAACAATGAATAGAGAGAAAATGGATGTAAAAACTTCATCTAACCAGGTATTTTCATTCATGAGGTGTTGTGTTGTGAAGTCAACTATGTTTATAAAAGGAGGTTGAACCCAAATAATATCACGATCCAATTGGTTTTTAACAGCAATTTGGAAATCAGGCATTTTGGTTTCAGAGTTAATATCAAATAATAGGAAAATTGAACTGTTGTAATCTTTCAGTATACTTTCTTCAAGAAAAAGGATGAAATCAGGCTGACCTGGTAACATTACATTTGCATCAAAGAAATTTTCTATTTGAAGGCTTTCTGTAAAAGATATGCTTCCCACATCTGTATCACCTATTTTAACAAAAGAGAGATACGAAATAAAATTGGATAAATCATATCCTTCTCTGACCCAGAGTTCAGGTGTTTGTTTTATCCTCACACCAGCAAATTGGTTGTGAAATGAAAAAAGAGAAGCATCAGTGAATACAAGACCCTGTAATGTTGATATTTGTAAATTAATAGTTGTTGGGTATGCAACACTATATTGACCCATAATATCAATATCAAAATTATCAGGTAATTTTTCTGGATACTGTGCCCATAGGGCTCCGTATGGTGTATCAGTATCATCCACATGAAAATCAGATACAACAGAGAGGTGACTTATTATTGATATTACTAAAATACCCGTAATAATACTACTGATAACCTGTTTTTTATCCAATCTAATATTTAGTTTGATAAATAACCAATGAAGTGACTGTATTGGAGTGTTTTTCTGTTTATTCATGTAAAATTTTGAGATCAAACGGTTGAAGGATTTCAGAGAGTAGAAGAGAATAGCAGAGAATAGAAGACTGACACTGAGATATGTGGACAGAATGAGAATGAATTTGATAAATGCAACAGAAGGTAAATTAAGAAATACGTTAACCAAAAAGGAGAGGATTGATAGTATCAATAATCCAATTTCCAGAAATGATGGTGGAATATCGACATCAAAAATATCATTGGATTTGATCAGATTTTGCTTGGTGGAAAAATAGCTTGTGAAAATAGACGTGGATAGGGTTACTACAAATAATAATGCTAGACTGAAATCAAGTTTAATATTTGTCGTAATATATGCAATACCAATTGATATACTGGTTAGAACCAGATTTAATACAGTTGAGTAGATAATGAAATATCTGCTTATATTTTCTTGGGATAGGCCTCTTAGATTGAGTAAATAGTATGTATTCTGATTTGCTTTCTCAAAAGAATACTGAATAAAGAGTATAGATGCCAATAAAGTTAGGAAAATTAACAGTGAAACAGTAAATATTTGCAACTCCAATTTATCGATTGATTCACTTAATACCTGAGAATTCTCATTGAAGAATACTTCCCATTCGAATACTGTATAGTATCGTGAGTTCACATTCTCCATAAATGATTGAATTTCTAAATTTAATTTTTTAGAATCTTCAATAAGATCTATGTCAGTATTGATATTCAATCCAAGATAAAAGGAAGAAATATTGGCTTTAAATTGTTGAGGTATGGTAATAATCGCATCAAATAATCGATTTGAAATCTTAGTTGACTCTATTTGTGACTGGTTAAATATTAGATCTCCTAGAAATAATGTCCTCTGTGATTGAAGATCATTCAACCATATTTCATTTATTTGTATTAGAGGTTCAGCAATGTTATCAAATTCAACTATTGAAAGTCCGTTAAATGAAAAATCATTAGATATAATTTCAAATTCTGAAATGCTCTGTACAGTAATTCTCCCAAGTGTGGAATATCTAGAAATTACTGCAGAGTCTATAGCTTCATGATAGTTTGTCAAATTTGCTACACCTATCACATCATCATCCTGGTAATTCAGAGCATTTGTTATAACGATATTTTGAGGATATCTCTGAATGCTGATCAACAAAACTCCATATAGTATTATCAATACCAATGCCTTGGATTTTTGATTAGCAATTGCTCGAAGATAGGTCCTAAAAATTAGCATATGACATCATTGTTCAATCATTTTGCCCTTATCAAGTAGTAAAACTCTGTCAGCATATGATTTGACCTCTGTATCGTGTGTTGCTATGACTATAGTGGTTTCTTCCTTACTTAATGCCTTTAGGTGTTCTAATACAATTTTTCGGTTCTCAGCATCCAAGTTGGCAGTTGGTTCATCTGCTAGAATTATATCTGGTTTATTAGCAAGAGAAACTGCGATGGCAACTCTTTGCTGTTCTCCTCCACTGAGCTCATCAGGAAATGATTTTTTGTATCTGGAAATACCAAATTTATCCAACAATTTATCTACATCTTCATTTATTTTCTTTTTGTCTTTAATTTTTGCCAGATGCATTGGTAATTCAATATTCTCTCTTACATTGAGAGATGGTATCAAGTTGAGATCCTGGAAAATAAAACCAACATTGTTAATTCTGTAATAAGAAGACTGTGTATCATTGAAATTATGCACCTCATCTGCATCCTCTCCATAAAATATTCTTCCAGTGGTGGGTTTCCAGATATTTCCTGCACATTTCAAGAATGTTGTTTTCCCAGATCCTGAAGGGCCGTAAATTGCTATTAATTCACCCTTGGGAATATCATAACTAATATTATCAAGGGCAACAGAATCCACAGTTCCCTTAAAAATCTTATATACACCTTCAAAAGATAGAATTGCCTGATTAACCATTAAATATTATGAAAGCATATTCCTTATAAAGATAAATAATATATTTTGTGGGAAATATTACATTCTTAATATATCTATGCAAAGTATTTGAAATGATACGTATTTTTTCTGTTATGGAACGATTATCATTGGAGCCCCAGCAACCATTGTTACGATCACAATTGTTGCTAATAATTTACTATTACATCTTTTAACACATTGAGCCACATCAACAGCTGATGAACTTGCGTCAGAAATAATTCTTTCATCCCGATATTAGATACTTTTACCAGATAAAGAAAACACCGTATTTTTGATCATTTCTCTGCGTGACCATGTTCCCCAGCTAACACCCATCCCCATTGGAAAGCCGCATTTCCTGTGAGGTCGGGTTTGTCGTTTGAAATAATACACTAATAGGAGTAGAGAAGAAAGAATAGTAGTTAAGGCCATGAGTTTCCATAACAAAGGAATATCATCCAAATCTCCTTTCAACAAATAAGAAATAAAAATTGATAGAATATTTAAAATATTGATATTTGGTAAATCCTAATAGCTTATAACTCTAACTTCAAAATATCCGTCTCCATCACCATCATTAGCCAAATACATTGTTATTAGAGTATTACTAGGGCTGTCGAAATCTAGATAAACATAATAGGTATATGTAATTATATCATCTGCAGATGGCCAATCCGCGTCGTACATCCGAAATTTAACATATGGATTTTCATCCTGCATATATTCTGAATGACAATAAGGTCTTGGATATCCACATAAACCATTATTTGGTTCTCCATCATCCCCGTTATCCATTGAAATCTCGTCTGATTCAAACGTGTCTACAACTGTACTACCTTCATGAAACTCGATCCACAGATATACCTCTGCACGCACATTGGTACCGTCTCCAAAATCGTCTCCTGTGTAATATGTATAGTATTCCCATTGGACAACTACATATTCATTATAAGAACCAGACGTTTCCGGGATGAATGGTACTATAGCCATAAGAATTAATGTTGTCATAATTAAAAATTTTAATTTTTGAGTGTTTTTCATTATTAACCACTTTGAACAATTACTAGTTGTTAAGGAAAAAGATTATTCTATTTATTTAAATGTAATGTCCGAACGTACGTACGTACATTTTCCAGAATTATTTGATATTAGGTATCCTTATGGAAATTACAGGTGGTAAAAGGTTATTTTCTTCGATGATTAGATAGAACTTAATTGATAATATCATTTTCTAATAATGATTTGATACTTAAGCCAAAAATATTATCGATGAAAACAGGATACACACATTTCCCATTGCAGTGATCACACCACATTGTCACCATTATTGATCTACAGAAACCAATCTACTTGATTTTTCAAATGGGATTCATTATGCAATCCCCTTTCAGGACGTGCAACTTTAACTTGACTATTTATACTCTTCTATCATTCCTCACCGTCTTCATGCAATTTTCAAACAGCTACCAAAGATTATTTTTCTAGCAATCCTAGCACTAGTTACTTTCACATTTTTCTTTGGTGATCGGACTTATTTGTGAAATTACATAATTTTATATGATTTCACTATAATTTTAATTTTTTTGTAAAAAAATAAGTCATACCAAGTTGCATAGCACTTTGAAAAGTCAATCCCATTAATTGTGGGAAAAATACCTTAATGACATCATCCGGGATCCTAGAAAAATTATAATATGCAAATATCATACCATATGATATCGCAATAAAATTAAATAAAATTGCTATCATGTTTATTTGAAGTAAAATTTTCTTTATTTCTTTAATCAAATGATATTTTTCTAGCAATAAATGAATTTCATTACTGAAATCCTTCGATTTAATAATCACATTAAAGTGTATTATTGCAGAAATGAAGAAAGTCATAATAGAAAAGATTAATGTTAAATTAATCATCTGAGTAAAATATACCGAAGTATCTCTAGTTGTCCTATAAACATCAAATTTTTCACTTGGGTATTTTAATACATTAGAAACTGTTTTATGAAACTCTTTTAAATCAATATTTTGAGGATCCGAGGTAATAATATCAATGATGTATGTTGAATGCAAATCACTGTTCTGTACATTATTAATATCTAATCCAAGATCTTCCCAAGTTTTATAGGTCATTATTATGCCACCAATATTGGATAGGAAAATATCTGAGTTATCAAATTTCACAAAATCTACATGTTTAATTAGAGCTAATTTAGTAACTTGGTGATCCTCAATATAAAAATCATTCCTATCTAATGATTTTATAATACGATCTTCCATATACACATCACCATCTCTTAATAGATCTGATAAACAATATTTGCATTTATATTTCGTTAGGTAATCGTTATCAATCAGATTTAATATAGCTTGGAACGAAATATACTTTGAAGTAACCGTAATGCGCAACCTAATGGAAGGGAAATAACCTCTTACACTATCTAGTTTGGATAGCTGATTTATTGAGAGATTATAGGCTGAAGAAACATCCCCTTTGAACCTTATTCTAATATCACTATTTTGTTCTTCTAACCTCTGATTGTTATCTAAAAGCTCTATGCCAAACCGTGAATATTGAAATGAATTAATTAAAACTAATCCACTAATTATGAGTAATAACAATAAGTATTTCTTATTAACACTTGATACAATTTTTCCTCTCAATTTATTTTTTAATTTGTTACTCGTTATCTTTTGAATAACAAAAAGATAGGTTGATATTAATATTGCTACTGTTATATTTATTGCATATTCTGGTTCCTGTTTGGCTGTTGTGGTTATGGGGTAAAAATATTGTATTGATCCCTTACCTAGAAAATATACAAGAGCTATTATTGCAATAAGTCGTAGCAAAAATCTTGAATTTTTGTTTTTTACATGGTGTAAATTATTTTTATTTTCTATTTTTCTGAACTGATTAATTACAAGGAATGAATTAATAATTGTTAGAAATAAAATCCATATGATGGTGAAAATGAGAGTATCATATATTATTGCTACATTCGAGATAAAATTAAATGATAAACTATATTGAAAGATAAAAATAAAAGATAGGGATATAATTAATGGAATAAAGACAGAGGAAAACAAAACTTGATCTCGTATATTATTCATACTTAATCCCCTTTTGTAGAACATTTGATATTGCTCCAAACTATCCTTGATATAATAAGCAAATACAATTACTGTAATCATTACAAATAGCATCAAAAGTGGACTGATAATGTTTGTAATATACTCAACTTTAATTATATCTTGATTAGAATAGAGATATAAAAGAAGAGGGTATCTGATAAGGTCACGAAGTTGGGCTTCTGTCTTATTGAAATGACTTGAGAATGAGACTAATTGATTGGTAACCTTTTCAAGTAAATCATTGAGTGTTGATAGTTTTTTTAATTTGGAAAACTCTTCTTTATTAATATTAAAAGAACTAAGATAATACCAATCTAATTGCGAACTAAGGTTAATCAAAGGTGAGGTAGGAATCTCGGAGATGGATTTCCACAATTGGGGTTTTACATCAGAGCCTCTAATATTGTTTACAATAATGTTATTATAATCAACTCCAGGGTAAGATTGATATGTTATTTTCAATTCATGAAAATTATAATCAGTTGTTCTATTTTCTAACAATAAATTGATCTGAACATTGGATGAATTGAGATCAATATCTCGAAAACCATAAAGCAATAATTTTTCATCTTCAACTAGACTATTCCAGATATTATCAGACAAGTAATGTATATTTGCTATGATATTCTGGTCATTAATAGTAACATTCTCCTCATGAATTAGTACATAGGCATAGTCCTTAATTAATTCAAATTTAATGATCTCAGAATTTACAAAATTATATGAATTTGATAAATGAACAGAATCATTCATTCGAGGTGAATTTAATTCTAAAATTGGGATTTCAATATTACTATTTACATAGTTATTCAATAATTGCCTATCAGATATTGAACTCGAGTTATAAGCTGATAAAATTATTATAATTAAAAATAATTGAATAAAAACCATTTTTTTAGGAACTTTTATTATTCTCTTATTCCACCCTATCACCTTTATGTAGGATTTGCATTTCATTTTTCCATCCCCCGAAATTAATTAATTAAAACATTATATTGTGATTTATCACCATAAGGTATAGATGTAATATATCCCTTAGAGACAAAGCCATTTAAGACTTTGAATACAGTTTCACCACATTTATTATCACATTGTTCCATTATTTGTTCCATTGAAATTCCATTTTTACCATTTTTATGGTAGGCTTCTTCAAATGCTAATGCCACTTCCTTTTCTACGCCTAATAAAATAGATTTCACTTCCCAGTCTAATATGTTCTTTAGATTATTTGTTATATTATTGAATAAGTCATCTATTGCGCAATGCAAAAAATCACTCATTGAATAAATTTTATATTTAATTTTTACATCTTCTCTGTCAATCACTTGTTCAATATGTTTTATTTTATCAATTGAAAAATCCTCGATCCATTTAAATATTGAATTTTCATATTTAAAAGCCGATACAATAATATATCTTATAGTTTCTGCATTTGTTGTATGGTCAAACTCTTCTCTAAACCATGTAAAATATTTATAATGTTCATCCTTCAAATCAACTTTGAGTTGTGTTCCTTCCGTCATCCATCTTTCAAATATAAAGTTACTATTAAATATATAATTATTTCCTATGCCTCTCATACACTAAAAATTTTCCTTTTTTTTTATTGTAGTATTAGACCTTATAATGTAACTGTATTCGCGCAATCAACAATACCGTCTTACAATTATATATTAATGATGCAGGAAATACCCTTGTTCTATACACGAAGAATACAGAAATAGTTACTAAAGTAGGTTAAAGAGCCAGCTAGTAGCTAGCTTCAAAAGATCAAGTGATATGGATTGCCATTTCATAGTTTTTCCCTGATTACTCCTATTGAAACACCAGGCTTCAATCTCTCCTTTCAATCAGATCTCAGAGGACAGGTGTGAGAACAATAAATGAGAAGATAATTTCTAGGACCCTCTATTCTCCATTGAAGAGAATCTCAATTTCTCCTTTTGTTATTTAATAGTAAAGAGATATTTGTAAAATTATGAATTTGTTTTAGAAGAAATTAAAACCATATCCTTCTCTAGGTTATTTGAAGTATTTTGATCCAAACCAGTAAAATGATTCCTATAAAATTAGATAAACTACAATCACAATTAATTGATAGAGGATTTGTAGAAATTGATAAAAAAGAAGACTACGAGTATTCAAGATTACTAAAAGAGAATTGGTTATTGATTATTTACAAAAGTAAAAAAATAGTATTCCCCAACGATCCCCAACTTATACAAATACTAAAAGAATGTTTTAACACGGATTCAAATCCAATTAAACCGAATGAATATCATTTTTTACCATTTATAGAAAATTATGATAGCAATATTCTTTCTGAATTTGTCAATCATATGATGACGAAAGAAGAAGGTGAAAATGACTGGTTTGAAGTGAAAAGAGGACTCCCCCCTCAACAATTACAAAAATTCTCTCGGATGATAAGTGCCCTTTCAAACACAGGTGGCGGATTGATCTATTATGGATGGGATGAAAAAATAAATACATTTTCAGATGTAGATACAGACGATCTTGAGAACAAATTGTTATCCCAAACAGGATTGACATTCCCTAAAATATTGATCGAATTTAAAGCAATAAATCACAATGGAATTAGAGGATTATTTGTAGGAATACCAGCGATGGATAAACCAGTTCAAGATAAAAGATCGAATGATTGGTTAATTAGAATTGGTGGCCATAAGACCACAGTAAAAGATGCTTTAGTAATTTCTAAAACTCAAAGTCATCTACTCAATAGACAGACAGGCCATCTTTACTTATCTAAAATCAAGCAAATAATCAACAAAGTTATCCCAAAAACGTTGAAATCAGAATTGAAAGAATGGGAAGACCACTTTGCTAGTCTACAAGAATGTATTATTACAGACATCAGAAAAAATTGGGAAATTGATTTTCAAGATTGGTATAATTCTAATCCTGAATTTCCAATTAGGGTATGGTATAAAGCTTGGAAACATAATCACAAAGATGGTGAAAGTTATACTTTACAACAGAAAGTTATTACAGATATTTCAATTATCTTAGAGAAATTAGGTAAATACAGTGAAAATGATGTTTTGAATATTGATTTTTCCAAAATTGTACTTCTGTTAAGAGATTTAACGAAAAATGAAACCAAAAACCCGACAAATCACAGAAGAGACCTATTCACATTAATTTCGAGGCAAAATATCTGGAATTTTAGTCATACAGCAATTTCTGTGTATCAAAACGGGAATATGTTTTCTTTAGTTCAGAATACATCTGGTAGAAATCATTCTGAAGAGTTGACTAAAATTATTGAATATAAGAAGGAAATTATAGAGCAGACAATCTTGGGCATTATAAAGGATGGATATTACAAATCTGTTAAACAGCTTTTTGAAGATATATTTGTAGAATTAAACAGTCTTATTGCTCAAACAGTGGGATAAAAAAGGATTTGGAGAGGTATTTTCAAACTATTTTAGTAGAAATCCTGTTTGAGTGTTTCTCTAGCTCTTTCAACTAATTTCAGTAAATTTTCATTTTGTGGACTTTTTAATGCGACATTATCATCTGGATCTACAGGATCAAGTACAAGTAATTTGTCAAGTGAACTCTTTCGATAATCGTTTGCTTTGTAATAATCATTAAAACCAAAAAATTTTGCCCTTCCCTTCCTTTTTCTTAAAATATTTTTTGTTCTCCTTAAAAACGCTTCAAATAATTGAATTAGTCTCCAATTTGGTTTTACTCCACGTTCAAAAATATCAGCAGCCATTAATTCAAGAAAGAATGAAGATGTGTATTTTTCTTGATTTTCTTTATGTGTAGGTCCATGAGCCCAGTATTTAATTAATCGACAAAAATCTTGGAACTTTTTACCTCTAGAGTGAACGAAATCAACGTGATAAAGGCTCACATGAGCTTTAAAAATATATATTTGATCTTTTGAAAGTAAAAGAAAATCATTAATATCGATGTTGAAAGTAGGTAATAAATCAACTGTAAATTGGTGAATTTCAACTGGTACATTCTTATGTTTTTCATTAAAAATTGTAATATTATAAAACAGTGCTATTTGTTCTTTCATATGTAATATTGTATTTTCTGATGTAGGAAAGCCATAAAGGTTCTGAGGAATAGATATTACTATATCTATCTCCTTTCTTGAGCTAACCATTGTGTCCTTTTCCATGGACCCATTCATTTTGTATTCTGCAGAAGTAAACGGTAATCCCTTAACATAGAGGTCATTTCTTACTTTTTCTAATATTATATTAGCTTCCTTTTTTTCACTTTCAATGTTTGGTCTCAGAGATTGAAGTCTATCATTTACTTGTTCACGATATTTCCTATCAGTTTTATTACTTAAATCAAGATGCATACCACTCATTGGTTGATTCAACTATATAATATTTTATTATTTGGAAATAAGTGTATCATATGCTTGCAATCGAATTCAAACATATTCTGATATTTTCTCGGTAAGTCTTATTCTATGCTTCTTGAATTTTCTAATTTCTAAATTATTGATAAATTATATTTCAAAGTTTATGCATCAAACAAGGCTATTTCCCGCCAAATAGTAAATAATATTTATTTATAACGTTTTTCAGAAAATAAAAATATATTTTTGAATTCACTAATTACAGCTAAAATAATATCCTAATTCAGATTCTAAAAACTTATAAATCTTGTTGATCACAAAAATTTATATGTTATTTTGCCATAAAATGTAGTACTATGATATCAAAAATAC
>JAAFKL010000345.1 GCA_021399405.1 Candidatus Heimdallarchaeota archaeon
AACGCCCGAGTGAGGTCGTGTCAGTCACCAGTATTGGTGCATCAGACCAATGATCCGGGAAGGGAAGTTGTTAATGTCTAGCTATGTCTAGATTTATTCAAGTTCTGTGTAACGGCTTAATGAAAAATCGACACACGTTATCACCACTTATTGTTCGATGAGTTGTCTCAACTTTTGCATCTAATAATTCCTCAAACAACTCCATTTCAACAGTACATGATTCATCATATTTGTCAGCCACTGCTAGTATGGGACAATTAAACTCAAGTAATTCAAAACGATTTTCTCCAGGTAATGTCTTTAACTCTACCATATAACCTTCCTGATCCCTAATTTTAGCTAAATTATGGAGTTTTTCCTTAAGTGTACCTTTTCCTACTTCCTTTTCATACTCACTAAAAACATCTTTTTGTCGCTTTTTTAGTGCATCATAAACTGAATTACGTCCCATATTATCATTGATAAAATCAAGCATACTTGTAGTGATTGATGAATATGCTTTGGGGAAAATATCAGAAGCATTTTTCGATAAACGAATGGTCAATCTTGGCCTTCCGACACCCTCACGTTTGTTATATCTCTCAATAATTTCCATTGCTTCAAGTTCTTTAATGTGATTGAGGACCCCCATTTTAGTTATTTTCAGCTCTTTGGCTAATGAAGCTAAATCCATATCTCCCTCACGTTTCAATAAGATCAATATTTGTCTCTTTGTCGATCCGAAGGAAGTTACTAATGCTCTTTCATCCACATTTTGAATTTTCATGGAATTCAATTATTATTAATGCATGATAATAAATAAATGATATTATTTATAAATAATTTAGAGCAAGTTAAAGTTCAATATTCAACCCAATGTTGTGAGGTACATTTTTACAACTTGTAATCTCATTGGTAATACTTCCAGATCACAATATGTGATTGCAGAGTTTTCCAATCTCCTCAATCCAAACTCTCTGGGGTCAATATCTGTATCTTTGGGTAATTCAATTTTCATCCTCAAATTTCTAAAGCCTATGATATTCATATTAAATTTCATATCTTTTCCTTTTATCACCCAATGCTTCCCAAAAGATGATATCTTAGCAGGGAATCCTGCTTGGGCAAGACTTTGATTGATATAATCCTTCAGTTCATTATTATTAAAAGCTAAAATATAGAATGCTGCAAGCACCCCAAAAAATAGGCTTGAGGTAAGAAGAAATTGTAGACTAAAACTAAAAATTGCATTAAAAGAGTCACCAATATTAGATATACCAGAAGAATCAAAATCTGCAGCTGCATCTTCAGTAATATCTTGTTCTCGAATTGTCATATCTCCCGCATAAGTTGGTTGAGTGTTCGTTTCTTGCTGAGTGCCAGATTGAGTCTCTGTTTGAGTAGCAGTAGAAGTAGCGGTGGTAGACGTTGTTGATGATGTAGTTGAGCTGTTTGGTTGATCATCTAGACTGCCATCTTCAGGATTGCCAGTATCTAGGGCTTGACCTACTATTGCCATGGTAAACAAACCAAGTACTAGCGATAGAATGATAGTTCTCCGCAAGGAGAATAACTGAATTTCATTCACGATAATTCCTCTCCAATAACAACTGATGCAAACGTTGTGTAAACTCCTCACCTATATTGAATGCTAGTTCAATCATCAATCCCATTAAGGGGTGATGTGGTGATATTTGAATAGAAAAATGTTTTGGTGTAATTTTGTCGATGATGATGAATTCATCAGCTTCCAACTCATCCAATACTCCTCTGTAAATTGTTCTCGCCTTCTTAGAATATCCTAAAAGCATTGTTAATTCTGAAGCTGAGACTCTTTGTGGGCTCAAATGTGCAAGGACCTGTAATATTTTTAGTTTTAAAGGTTCTAGGCTTGAAATGACCATAATAAGACGATAGTATCGTTCTTCGAATTTATGATCGCTCACCGATTTGAGTAAAGTACTACTAATTAACAATTCTTTCTAATACTAATATAGATTTGATCATAGATAGCATGTTTTGTGTCATTCTGGCACAACAATTTTAGACTCAATTAAATTAGTTCTTATGAAAAATATGAAACTCGGAGTGTATATCCATGGTTCTTCTCCATTTCACCCGAAAGAATCATTCGACGAATACAAAAGACTAACAAAATATTATGAGAATATTGGGATTGAGACGTTATGGTTTGCAGATCATTTGATCCGTACTCCTGATCCTAATAAATCTGGATTATTCGAAACATGGTCGCTTATTGCAGGTTTGTCTACAATTACTGATAAAATCAAATTTGGAACCATGGTAACTCCAATCACCTACAGAAATATTGGTGTATTTGCGAAGATGATATCAACCATTGATCATATGTCCAAAGGGAGAATAATAGTTGGACTAGGTACAGGGTGGTACAATAAAGAACATCAGATGTTTAATATTAATTATCCCACCTTAAAACAAAGATTTGTGATGTTAGAAGATTATGTGAAAGGGTTACTAGCACTATGGATGTCCGAAGATACAGTGGAATATCAATCTGATTCTATTGAATTAAATGCTGCTTATCTCAACCCCCAATCCTATCAAAGGCCTCATCCTCCTATTTTGATCGGTGGATCTGGTGAACAAAAAACCCTAAAACTAGTTGCTAAATATGCACAAATGAGTAATTTTAGTGGAAATAATGAAACACTCGTTCATAAATTATCAATATTAAAGGGGCATTGTGAAGCAATTGGCCGTGATTTCAATGAAATTACACCCACAACAAATATGGCAGCAATTATTGGATTAACCAAAGATGAAGTGGAAGAAGGGATTAAAAATTATAGAAAAAGGTTTGTTGAATTGGGAATGAGAGCACCAGCAAAAGAAACTTTTGCAAAAAATCGACTCGTTGGGACACCAGAAGAAGTATGTAATCGAGTAAAAGAACTGGAAAATTTAGGAATCAAAGCTGTCAATATCACTATTAATGATTCAAAATCTGAACAATACTTATCTGATGTTGTTAAATTATATTACTCGTAATATCTATAGATTATTTAGTTCTTAAACTGTTTTTTCAGTTTGAAAACAACGAGGAATATAACCGGCAAAACAAAGAATTCTAATCTTAATGATGAATCAGATTCCTTTGATGATGAAGTAATATCTGATATACTTGATGTAGTTGATATATCATCAGTTGTGGTTGTGGTCGTAGAGACACTCGTAGTTGGTAAACCTAAAAATGCTCTGAAATCTAATGTAACGTCAACAGAGAAATGATCAGATCCTAATTTTCCTGATACAGTATCAGCTGTTGTTGAACTTTGCATTAAATCAACCAAATGTTGATTTACAAAAATAAAATCTATTCTTGAACCAGTTTCATATGTATCCGCATCTACACCGGGGTTCAAAGCCCTATGGACATCAGTAAAAGTATGTATCGAAGAGCCATGTTCATTTGCTGAATCGACTAGCATGCTAATGGGTTCACTCCCCAAATTTCCTCCTTCTCCAGGATAAAATGAATTCATGTCAGATGCATAAATAATTGGAATATCACCCAGACCATCCATGTAATTAATAAGACCCTCCTGTGCATTTTCTCTTTTTAATTCATTGTCCGCTCCATCACAACATTTCAAATGGCCTCCAAACACCGCAATTTCCGTGTCGCCCACTTGAACGTTAACATGTAGGAAATCATGTGAAGGAGTCCACGAACTACCATCATCTAATGTAACGCTAGAGATTTCATTCACTGAATTAACTGGATATCTTGATAATATCGCAACTCCAGAAGTTGATCCTTCATTTTTGTCAAGAGCACCAGCATAGTTTACCTCATCATCAAAATAATCATTTAGAATTTTCATATTTTCATTTAGCTTGGCATTACCATCATCATCCCAACCTCCAGTTTCAACAAGGATTGCTATATCCGCATTCTCTTCTTTCATCACATCTAGCCAAAGTGGGTCGATTCCTGCTTGTTTAATATTATATTCCATCACTTTTCCTAATCCACTAACCGTAGGCACATAATCCTGATCAACAGTTACTATTATTGTACCCAAAGTCGAGAACCCATTGACATTGGTTGCTTCGATTTTAATGGTATGTTCACCTTTAGTCTCAAGAGTTGTATCCCAAGTATAAGTATTGACATTTGATTTTAAGGCATCATCAATATATAATTCTACAGTATCGATAGCCACCCTATCAGTAATATCTGCTTGAATAGATATTGTTCCCTTAACGAAGGAATCTGCTCGAGGGGATGTGAATTTTATTGTAGGTGCACCGTCAGGCACTGTTACGGAGACACTACCATCAACGCTGACTATATGATCATGAAAATAATTTATGACGTTACGTAAAAAGTCTATATTATTTTGATTAGACGGATAATCAAAATCAGACCACATGGTTACACCTGTGACAATTAGTTTGTCTACCGTAGTCCCTAGACTGAGTTCCTCATGTGAAACCAGTGGTATACTAGTTCCTCCCACACCATCACTCGTATCATCGTATATTGTTTGAGGTGGTGGTGTAAGTTCTGTATTTACTTGATACTCATCGCCGTCACCATAAATTATTACGTCAGCAGTAGACGAAATAAATCTGAGTGACGACGGGCTAAACATAGCCACTTTACTAACTCCTGTAACTAATTCAGGTACTACGTTTTGAATGTTTGAGGACTGAGTGCTCCAAATCGATGATGTACCGGTATCTGTTGAATATACATTATCATCCTGAACTCTTACGTCAGCTCCGAGATCAGTCAATAAAGTATTAACACTTGAAAATGAAACATCACTAAAATCACCTCGGGATGATATCAAAATTCCTCTTGTTCCTGCTTCTGCCCAGGAAACGAGGGTAGCAATCTCTGGGGCTGCTAAATCCGCAAGCGGTGCTGTCATTATAAAGTAATTTGCAAAACCAAATGCTTCGTCCCAACTGGTAAAATCACTCACAAAATAGGGAATGAAACCCAAGCTATCTAGATCTGCATTAAGAGAGTCTAGATTGCCATTAGAATAATCGTTGGAGTGAGTATCATCGATCAGTACTACCCCTTTTGAGGTTTGATCAATCGAAATCCCGTTTACATTGAGCTCAGATTGTACTGAAGAGGATAACCCAACAGCGAGAAAAAGTAATAACATAATTGAAACACTGAATTGTAACTTCATCATTTTTCTACCTTATATCCGCTCCATAAATATCTCAATAAAAAGTGTGATCTCAGTCAAATAGAGAATTCTGACTAACCAAACACAAAGTAAGAGGTTGGCAAAAGAAACTGACTTAAATACAAAATTGCAATCTGTTTTGATCAAGATTTCAGTTGGCAACAAAGATTTTCAACATACATTTAAAATTTTGATATTGGGTGATGCCGCGGTCGGGAAGAGTTCGCTTGTTCAACGATTTGTACATGGTAAATTTGAACGTCAATATCTCATGACCATCGGTATGGAGCCCTACACCAGATTTGAACAGATTAATGGGACAAAAATTTGCTATTCCTTATGGGATATTGCAGGAGAAGATAAATTCAAAGTCATGCGCAAAATGTTTTTTCAAGGGGCAGCAGGTTCCCTTGTAGCCTTTGATCTTACACGCAGATCTTCATTTGATAATCTAGAAAATTGGATTACCGAGGCTAAAAATGTAGCACCGAATCAATCTATTATTTTAGTTGGCAACAAAAATGATCTAGAAGATCAACGTGTAATTACAACTGAAGAAGGAAATCTAGCAGCAAAGCAGTTCGGTTGCATCGATTATATTGAAACATCAGCCCTAACTGGTATTCATGTTGCTAATGCTTTCAACTCAATTGGTAAGAACTTACTCGATAAGTACTCCTAGGTTAAAATCCTAAAGTAAAATTACGTTGAATATGGAATGTGCGTGAGTATAGTGATTATTATAAGTCTAATTCGAAAGATATCTTAGTATCCTTCGTAAGAATAATTCATTATCTAATTTATGAATTAATCCATATCCCGGGAATTCAGACTTTCTATCTCCTATGAATCCTGAATCAGCCAAAAAAATTGCTTTTGCTTTGAAATCCACATATCCTTTCTCTCCATCATTAATAATCTGCCCAAAAACACGATTCTTAATTGGAGTTTCGTTTGTTGATGACCATCTTCCAACCATAGAATCTGGTAAAAAGATAAAAGGTCTCCCTATCTTAGATACAATTCTACAAGTAGTGTTCGTCATAATATTATTAATCGCCTTTTCATCTTCTTTTCCAATTAATATCTCATGATTAGTAAACCATTTATCCCCAATTGTAGTATATTCTCCCTTTGTTCCACTATAGTATCCACCCGTAAATGTAACCCCAATTTTCTCAGTAAATTCATTATCAAATATCTGATCTGGATTGTGATTCGACATAAATAGAAGTTTTTTCTTCTCATTCGAAATGAAATCTGTTATAAGATTAGTTTCCATTTGAGAAAACGGTTTATAGCGAGTTAATATAATTAGACAATCCACATTAGTTAGATTTTCATCTGTTATTTCATCGATGACGATGGTAATTTCATTCCCATTTTTATCACGAATACTTTGTAATATCTCAAAAAATCGACTCAAACGATTGTTATAAGCGGGATTTTTTATTTTATAGCCATAGGTATTGAAATAAAATTCTTCATAATGAGCGAAAATTTGAATCGTATATTTGTCTATGAGAATCGAAGAAGCCATATGTTTTGCCTACCACCATTATTTATTAAATTGATATTTTTAGAAGTAATAATTTGAGCAAATTAAGTAAGTTACAAATATTTCTTTATTTTACATATCTATAACATGAAAAATGAGAAATCATTATTTCCTGATCCTAAGGATGAGATCTCAAAAGCATGGATAGAGGCAGTGATTCGGGGGAGACTTTCTGAATTTGGGGAAAATATAATATTTTGTCTTGGTATTCCAGGTAGTAATACAAAAGAAATCAATGGATATATTGTCTGTGGAAATACTTGCAGTGTAAAAACCCATGTACATAATGAGTTTGTAGCTTTCTGTGATGATCATATAGAGATTTTACATAACTATATTACTAATAATCCGAGTAACGATAAGTAAAATCAGATGTTCCAGGCATTTTGTATGCTGGAATATAAATCAGATATACTATCTACAACTATATCTGGTTCGGCGCTTAACATAAGATCTGCAGTACTATCTTGCGTAATACCGATTGCAAGTAAATTGGCATTATGTGCAGCTTCAACATCATATTTTGTATCACCGACAAACCAAACTTCTCTCCTAAGGTTTGTGCTTTTTGAATAATCAAATTCTAAGTTTCTTAAAGCCAATAATAAGGGTTCAGGTGAAGGTTTTCTTTCTTTCAAGTCCTCAGAACCAATATACACACTAAAATAGTTACCTAATCCAGCCTTATCCATAAGAATTCTTGCACTTTTAGATTCATTGGAGGTACAAATTCCCATTCTAATATTAAACGAATCCAGTAACTCTAGTATCTCATTAACTGAATTATACACCTGTGGTTTACCTTCAAGAGTTTCTGCATATCTTCCAAAATAATCCCAGAAATACTTATCAATTTTAACTAAATCCTCTTCCTCGATCCCCATACCCCTTCCTGTTTCATAAGTACTTCTTCCAAATAATTTTCTAATTTCTCCTCTTGATATAGGCTCATATCCCAGTTCAATCATTCCATAATAATATGCATCAGCAACGACATCTGAATTGTCAACTAATGTACCATCCATATCAAACAAGATTATTGTGGGTTTAAGCTCTAGGGGATTTTCATCAGCCATTAATTGAGGATCTATTTTGATCATTATAAAAATCCAGTTCGTTAAGTAATTTAATAGAAATATATAATTCTTGTAATATCTAGAAGTTGATTGAACGTTAAATTATCAATTTTTGATCAACAAAAAAGAAGTTCTGCCGAAATTTATCGTGATAGATTTTAATTAGGTATAGATGATTAGGAATTAGATCCAACAATGATTTATTTGGGAACTGTAAATTGGCGTTATCCTCATTGGGTGAAATCTTTTTATCCTACTGATGATGAAAGTCAATGGTTGTCTTATTATGCAAAACGTTCTTCATTTGCTGAAATCAGAACGACTTACACACGGGTCCTACCTCCAGAAATTATTAATCACTGGGTATCGAATACAAAGGACGATTTCATATTTTCTGCTAGTATGAATAAACAGGTAACCCATGATAAGAAAAATGAAATCCAAAAAGATGATTTAGCCAAGTTTTTCGATATGCTTGAACCACTTGGAAACAAGCTAGGTGTGGTGTTACTTCACTTTCCAAACCATTTACTAAATAACGAACAAAACCTAGCATTTGTAATTGCAGTAATTGATGCTTGTAGAGAGTACTTTAATGGATATTTGGTGATAGACATAAGTAATCGATCTTGGTTTACCAGTGAAGTAAATGAGATATTTGTAAAAAAGGATGCCTGTTTGCTAAACAATGATCGTAGAGCAGTTGGATCATCAATGAATAATCCAGAGATTTACTACCTTAAATTGGCTGGAGACACGAGACTAATTCCCAAAAAAGATTTTGGTACTACGTACTTTCCAAGAGATAGAGATATTAAACATTGGTCCAGTCATCTGAAATTCAAGGCTAAACGACACAAGAAAATCTTTGTATCATTTGATAATCATTTCTCAGGAGATTCAACAAAAGATGCGTATATGATGTCGAATGCATTAAAGGATATGAAGATAAAATTCACTGGTTTTAACGACCGTTGAATTATAGTTTAATTTCAACTTCTAAATTAAATTGGATGGCTAACCATTTAGATATTTGGAGTCGAGTTTCTCTGAAAGCGTTTAATTTATCACCCTCGTTACCTTTTACAGAGTTGGGATCAGGAAATCCCATATGTACGTATTCTTCAGCACCTGGGAAAAAAGGACAATTTTCCTTTGCATTATCGCAGACTGTAACTACATAATCAAATTTCATTTTTTCAAATTCATCAATAAGCTTAGATCTATCATCAATATTGTCCTTACAATATTTTAAACGCTGAAATTAACTAATCTCAGACGATCAGGCGAGATGATGTCGCCACTACTCCATTTAGATAATCTATTAGATAAACTATTTGGAGCTACTTTTCGCATGATATTAATTGCTCCATTAATATCTGC
>JAAFKL010000346.1 GCA_021399405.1 Candidatus Heimdallarchaeota archaeon
ATCACATCTACCAGAGGAATCATATAATCCTGTTGGGTTCCAATCAAGGGCCCATCCGTATCCTACAAAGAATACATCGAAACCACCATCAGCATAAGCTGGAGGCAGTCCATCGGAGTATCCGAATGTACGTGGGACGATTTCACCCCAACCAGTTGAGACGTGCTCTTTTACACTGATACCAATCTTGGGTAATTCAAGGACATAATTTGCAGACCATTGATTACGTGCGGGATTGGTGTTTGGTGACATGACTGTTACTTCGAAGAATGGAGTACTCCATACACCAGCGGTGTCTTGAGTACCTGCGTCAGCATAATCGAAACCTGCTGCTTCCATGTAACTCATTGCAGTTGCAACTGAGAAATTACGGGGTACAAGTGTTGCATCCCATCCAAGTGCGGCTGCAGGCATTACAGTGGATGCTGGTAAGGCTAGACCTTCCATGATTTCATCTACTGCGAATTTTCTGTCTACGACGTGTGTCATTGCTTTTCTTACATTGAGGGCTGCTGCATCAGCGGCTGCTGCGTCAGCTGCACCTACGGGTGTAAGTAAACCAGTTCCAAAGTATCCATTTAAGTGATTAAGTGAAATTTCTTGATGTGCTGGATCTCCTACGAAATCTTCAGAAACATCTTCCAAGTCAGCTAATTCATTCAAACCAGGTACGTATTGTGAGTCCAAAATATCAATTAATCCAGAAGCTAGTGCGGAAATTGCTGCATCTTTGTCTGCAATCTTTTGGAAGATGATTTTGTCAGCGAAAACTTCAGTTGCTCCGTAATAGAACGGATTAGATACAACTGTAACGATTTCGTGAACGTTATCAATGTCTGATACCATAAAGGGACCGGCACTGACGACATCATCTCCATTTGGATTGTTCCAAAGACAATCTTCAGCAACACCTTCCAAACATCTGTCGTATCTGTCTCCAAATACTTCTTCATCGATGACTGGGAATCCCAATAATGTATATGGGAAAGCAAATGAAACATCTAGGGTTAATTCTACTGTCTTTGAATCGACGACATTGATTGAATCATTTGTCATGAAACCAAGATATGAACCATAGAAGTTGGTGTTTACAGAGGGTGTGAGTGCAGCTTTGAAACTGAACTCTAAATCACTGGTAGTAAGTTTATTACCATTAGAGAAACGAAGGTCATCCTTTAATGTAAATGTAAAGGTTTTTCCATCGGCACTGATGGTCGGCATGCTAACAGCTAGATCAGCGACGAAATCACGTGAAGCTGCGCTTGATCTCTTAACGAGACTAGCGTAGACTGCGCTGTTCCATTGGGCTGTAGCATAAGAATCTGCGGTGAATGTTGAGTATTCGTCGAAATCATAAGGCATTGCATAAATTAATACATCATTTGCTCCCTGATTGGTGGTAAGACCAGTTGTATTAGGGATGAATGAAGCTGCAACAAGAAAGACGAGACTTAATATTCCCAAATATCCTATTTTTCTATTCATTGACTATTACATCCTTTATATGCCTAGTAGGCATATGGATAGTTAATATCCAATAAATCTAGAACGTTTAAGAACATTCCGAAGATGTAAGACTATATTATGTAAATATAATTAAAACCCATATTAAAAGCCTCAGAAATATAATAATTTTCAATTTGGTCATTTGAATAAACAAAATTTGAAAATTGCAGTTCAAAGAAATGATATGCGGTATAGGTGGTTTGTTGTGTTATTTTTTGATGCTGAATATTTACCTCTTAACAAATAGCGTTTCATTATAAATCCAAGGGAGTAGATGGTAGTGATCTATGAAATTCCAATTAATAATTTATTTTTCCACAACAGCCCATTGATGTCCTATCGATTAATTTTAATTCGCAAAGATGTTAGATAGAATTGGTCTTTCAGTATTCTTAGGCACCTTTGATTTTGTAGAGTTGAAGAACCTTAAAAAGACATATTGGGCGTGTAACTCAGCCTGGCAGAGTGGCGGACTCTTAATCCGTTTGTCGGGGGTTCAATTATTTGAATCTGTGGATTCAATTGGAACAAATCCCCTCACGCTCATTTTTTGTTATCCAATCCAAATGATTATAATTAATTCGTTAAACTCCCTAGATTGAAATAAGTGATAAACTACATATAGTTGATTTCTAGTTATAGTATGGCAAGAGATGTAAATAAAAAAAATCGAATTGTTATTCAAATCAAAGTGTTGAATTTTTATTTATCGAACATTCGAGAGGGTGATTTATCTTAAATCATGAAATTTTAATAAACAACACTGAAAGTTATAAAAGAGGCTAAACGGAATGGGGTTTGTGACAAAAATAAGATCAAAATTAGTAGTTGTGTTATTTACATTCCTATTTCTAGCCAGTACAATAGATCAGGCAATTGCATTCACTACTGCTTATAATAATGAGGTAATTAGTGAAGTTGATGAATTTTCGTCTTACCTTAATTATAAAATCGATAATGATGGAAATCGTCACGCAATATATCTTGATGGTAAAGATGTACCCCTGGAACCAAGCGGAGATAAATATAATGATAGTCATGTTTTATGGTATAGTGCTCTGTCAGTAGGGAAATTTGAAGAAAATGCTTCGATCGATGTATCAACATCAAGCGTGACAGAAAAAGTGCAAATTACCACAAGGAAGGTATTTCCATATAATTATAACTTTCAAATTGATTCAGATGGTAAAGTACATCTTGCTTATATCTCAAATTATACACTTTTCTATAGTGTTAGAACCACAGATGGTGTATGGACTGAGACACAAATGAATGATAATAATGATTGGTTTGCATACCAACCAGACATTCAATTAGGCGAGAATGAAGAACCAAGAATTCTCTATGTGGCAGCATATAAATCAGGTGCTTCAGCTTATTTCGGCACACAAGTCAGTACCTCTTTTCGAGGAGTCCATTATACGTTACACAATGAAACGGGATGGTTTCTTTATGATACATCTATGAATAACAAACCTGGTGCAACAAAATCACCGGGAAGATTTCTTGTTTATAATCCAGGTTTCCTTATAGAAGAAGGTATCGTATATGCAGCATACAATGTGGATAGTGCATTAGCCTCAAGTTCCAATGTTGAATTTATTAGGTTCTCAGAATTCCCAGATACTGAAGAAAGAGAAAGAAGTTATGATGAAAATAAATTCCCCAAAATCTATGAGGCTTCAGTAAGAGCAACCAATTTCAGAAGACCAAGAATCATGAGCATTACAGATGATATTGTAATGTTAATTGGTACTTGGACCACTGGAGGAGGTATAATTGCATATCTTTCAAACAGTTCCCTTACACCTGAAGTAAGTTCGAGTGCTTCAACTGAAGATCAATGGGACGTATTTCAAATTGAAAACAATCGAAGATCTCTTCAAATTGAGGGATTCACCGGAATTGTTGATAAAGGTACAGGAACAGTAATTGGAATATATTCGACCTTCCATTTATTCAATGAAGCAGAAGGACAGTTCAATTATGATGTGTTACAATTAACATTCAGACCTGAAGACGGCTTAATTGGTGAAGTAGATTATGCAAGAGCAACCGATACGTTCAATGTTCGTCATACCTATCCAAATATTGCATTTACTCCAGATGGATCAATAGAAATAGCATTTATTAGAAATGACCCCGATAGTACAGACAATTTGAGAGAACTCCTAGTAGGTGCATCTGCTCGTGCAATTTCTGTTCAAGGAGGTGGAGAATTAGGGATGGTATTCGCAATTCTTGCTGTAGGTGGGTTACTTGGTGGATGGGTTGTCTTTATGAA
>JAAFKL010000006.1 GCA_021399405.1 Candidatus Heimdallarchaeota archaeon
AGAATATTTTCATTTATTAATTTTGACAATTTCATTATAGATAACCCTTTCTGGAGATTATTGATGGCTTTCGTATAGTTTTTCAAATCGACCAAAATCTCAGATTTTAGATGTAAGATGTTCAACTTGTCAATCAATGAATCATATTTCACAGCTAACTTCTCAGCGTTATCCAGAAGAGAATTTATTTGTGTAATATCATAGTCATCCATCAAATACAAAGTGACTGCGTAGTAGTAATAAAGAGCGATTTCATCGTAATCTACAATTATACTGTCCCAATTTGGAGCTTGAAATATGGGTTTGTTGCGATTAACACGATCTATTATCAATTGTTGTCTTTCATTTAATGTAAAACGTAACTCCAACAAACTAAATGCAAGGTCAAAAGAATTTAGGGATTCTTGGTATTTTCTTTGTCGTAATAACATCCTTCCTTTCAAGCAAAGAACTCTGAACTCTGTAAATTTGTCCACTTTATCATTTTGCATTGCTTGTATAATTTGGAACTCTGTAAATGCATCATTTATTTTGAAATTTCTTAGATATCTTACTAATCTCAATTTGTGCATTATCAAAGAATCTTCTTCAGATTTGACAAATAATGTATTTATAGAGTTTCCTATTTTAAATTCACTGACTCCTTCAACTAAATGCAGATGCCCAGCATAATCGAGCAGTTGAATTTCAAGAAAATCATTGTTTTGTAAGATAGATTTAATCCTATCCTTATCACCTGTTTTTAGGTTTTTAATTAAAGTGTCTAAGTGTAGATCATCAAGGAATTCCTTTGCGGCAAACTTCCCTAAATTCTTTCCTAGGATATTTTGAGGGAAAATTTTACTTAGAATATTGTCACTTTTCAATTGAATAACAGATCTAAAAATAAATTTGATTCAAACTTTATCAATTTTACTCATATTAGACTGTAATTTACGTGAAATTAATGATGTTATAGTTTTTACATTTTAAAGATAAGATGGAAGAAATATTCTAAAATCAAAGTTAACTAAAAGGCCGATATACCTCTAAGAACTCTCTGAGCGCTGTAACCTTTAATTTAATAAATTCGTAATGATCACTATCTCGGATTTGACGATATTCATTCCTCTCTGGGTGTTTTTATTGTATACAACAAAGGCTGATCTCGATCGTATTTTTGTGTAAGAACTGAACTTTAACTTTCTAAGACATCAGCAATTTCTTTTGTTTTTTCTAAATATTCCTGAAGTTCAGATCTTTTACTATCCAAAGAAGATACGAAACTAAACTCGTGCAGTAATTCATTAATTTTCTTTCTCAAACCTATCATTGTGGGTTTTCCTTTTCCAGATTCTAAACCGATCTCAGGTGTTGACCAGTGTGTTTGAGTGTATTTCCAATTTCCACTCTCTTTTATGAATACACCTGAAAACCTTACCTTCCGAATTATTTCCAGACCCTCATCCATTTGTTTTATTGTGAAGATCACGAGAACCCATGCAACATGACCATTTATTTCGGCTTGAACAAATTCCGTGTTCATCAATTCCATTATCAACGTATCAGAGGTTGATAAATAAGTGTTCATTAATTCATCAAGCGTGTTAAATATTTCATTTTCCCCCGTTCCAATCCCTTTATGATGCATGCTAAAATATTGAAAATTCTCTTTTAGAGAGGTAACATTCTGACTTATATAGTTTTCAAACTGATTGTTAACAATATCAATTATTTCCTGGATCTCATCCATTCAAACTATACACCTTTCAGACAACAGTTGAAGTTAATGGTTCAAAAATAATAAAATGTGAATACTTGCTGAATTCGATCACCGACGTGATTGATGTGAGAGAATTTCGGGTTTCACTTAAGAATTAAGAAAAATTAAAAGATTCAGTCACCTCGATCTTAAGTGAACGTGGGCTAAACATTTCAAGATAAATCTACTTTTGCAATAATATCAGCAAATTTATCATACATTTTTAAAAACACTCTAAAGATATATTTAACAAAAATGTAGGGGTCATCGTTGAGTTGAGATCGTTTAAGAGCATTATAATACGAAGATCGTTTTTTATAATCGATGATTATCATTGGAAAATTAAATCGATTCAAAATAAAATTCATAATCAATCGACTAATCCGACCGTTTCCATCACCAAATGGATGAATAGAAACAAACTTTTGATGGACTAAGGCAGCCAACTCAACTGGATGTAAATTAAACTTCGATCGATTGAGCCAATCATAGAAATCGTGAATCATAATCTCGACTTCAATCCCCATAGGGGGTGTATAATCACTTCCTTCAATACCCACATCATATTTACGATAAAATCCCGCAATGTCATACTTTGTATCTTTTAGTAAGTCATAATGCCACGTTAGAATGATTTTTTCAGATATCTCCCCTTCATATTCGACCATATCATAAAATACCTTCTGATGGCTTTCGATTTCTTTAATATCATCAATAGGTTTGTTACTTGGAGATATCCCATCCTTAAGCAATAGCTTTGTATCATTTAATCGTAAAGTATTTCCTTCAATCCGATTTGAGTTATAAGTAAATTGGACAGCAAAATTAGAAAAATTCTTTTTTACTATTGATTTAGGGAGGTTTTTAGCCATTTCAAAGAAGTTCTTTTGCACAAGATCTAATTTAGTAAACCAAATTTCATGGTAAACCTCTCTAAAAAACTCGGCTTTTATTTCATCAATGTTATCCGGTATCTTAGTACCTAAATATTTCTCAAGACGTTTGGTTTTCCCATCAACTCGATAATTGTGAACCAAATAGTAATATTCGTTGCCCCTAAGCTTTTTTTTCTTAATTGTGACCATGCTACCACTCATTAATCATTTATTTGATTGATCATAATACTATATAGCCCCCGCAATATTATAAGTTTTACTGTTTTTACTAGAAGTGTGGGGGCTATACATCTCACCGAAGCTCTTCGCTTACACCTGTTTCTTGCAAACGGATTTGTTTCAATGATTTCCTTGATCTCGTTCAGAATAGATCTTGGTATTCTTCACAGGGCACCTATAAATCTAATTAAATTGATTAATGGCAGTTTTGTAACAATGAAGCTACAATTGATTTAGACGTTGGTTAGTGCAAATATACATTTTCAATGAATTATCTAGTTTCCATTGAAATTATTTATATCCATTGAAGTTGTAAGAAATATATGGTAAAAGCGAAGTTGTCTAGTAATGGAATGATTAATTTTCCTGCTAAACTAAGAAAAAAACTTGACCTTAAGCCAGGTGATGAGGTATCATTTGTTGAATCTGCAGAAGGAATATTAATAGTTCCAATTAAAAATATTCTCGATGCCACTAATTCCGATAATTACGATATTGCTGTTGAAATGGTAAAAGAAATTCGACAGGAAAGGAATACTGAGAAATGGTAAAAAAATCTAAATCACGAAAATTATATCTTTGGGATACCGGTGCCCTATTCTTATATTTTGCAGATCATTCTGAAGCGAGAACCCTAATGCAAAAAATTGAGAGTAGTCAGGCAAGAGGATTCATTCCACAACTTGTTCTTGTTGAATTTTTTTACAAAACGATGGAGAAACTAGGAAAACAAACTGCAGAATATCAGTTGACTATTTTGAAAGAATCTAAAAACAATATTATTGGAATAAAAGATAACCAAATCTCAGAAATTGGATTATTAAAATTAAGCAATAGAACTATGTCTATGGTAGATTGCGTGGTCGGGGTATTAGGTAAACAATACAAAACTATTATAATTACAACGGATGGTGATTTTGATAATTTAAAAGAAATTAAATCAATCAATTTGACTTATTAATATCTAAGTTATAATTGTGTGAACGTAGGCTAAAAATCTCGCCAAAGCTCGACGCTTACACCCCGTTTCTTTCAAACGAATTTCTATCAATGATTTCCGTGATCTCGTCCAGAATAGATCTTGGTAATCTTCACAGACCCCCAAGCTATATCGGAAACGTACATAATTAATGGAATTAACCAATTTGTATTTTAGTTATTAATTTCTGTCTTGATGGATATCCCAAAATATTATGATATCCGAAAACTCTTTTACTTAGAATGTACTATTATAATTTGATGACTATCACATTGGACAGGGATTTGGCTCGTGATTTAATTGAAACCAAGATACAGCAATTAGATCTCAAAATTGAAGCAATTCTCACAAAATGGAAAATTACATCAACTGATGAATTTTTGGAGGTCACAAAGAAAGGAGATTTGGTAGAAGCGGTTCCTGATGCTGTTTCTTTAAAAAATTTGATTGACAAACGATCGATCTTATTATCAAAATTATCTGATGTGGAGTTAAAGTGAGTGCAAATTCCAAGCTAATGATAGCCTTGGAACTTCTTCAAAATTCATTGAGAGAAAGAATAATTGAGTTTTCCCTAGATGAAGATTTAGTTAGATTGAAACTTATTTTGAAGAAGAGCATTAAGATTTACATTAATTTTAATAATTACAATGAATATTCGTATGTAATCCATTTTTCTCCAGATCCAATGGATCGAATTATCATTGATAATTATGATGAGAAATGGAATGTGGATACAGCCCCTCATCATCTTCACAACAGATTCGAAACGGAAGGAGAAAGAAGTGATTTTATTGGAGACCCTTCCGCAGATATGAAAAAATTGATAGAGTTGCTTTAGGCAAATATATGATCTCTAGATTAATATTTGAAAACCAAAAAAAAAGTCCTTAGAGGGGATATACCTCTAAGAACTCACTGAGCACTGTAACATGGTGACACAGGATTTCAAATTCACCGTCGAGAAGCTATCGATCATTATATCAAATGAAATTATTAAAAATGTAGATAAATAAATAAAGAAATCCAGCTACAATAAACCCAAGCCCTATAATCAAAAATAAATTACTAATCAATTTTTCAATGATATCATGGTTAGTACTCGATGTTAGAGTTTGTGTTTCACTGTTATCATTCATAATTGCTAGTTATCAGTAAAATTGAAAAGTTATTTGATGACGAGAGCGACAATTGATGGTAAGTGAACGTAGACTAAACATCTCGTCGAAGCTCGACGCGTACACCCCCTTTCTTTCAAACGGATTTGTTTCAATGATTTCCTTGATCTCGTCCAGAATAGATCTTGGTAATCTTCACAGACCCCCAAGCGATATCGGAAACGTACATGGCTGATGGAATTTATGATGCAATCAATATTTCTCGATCAACTACTCCAGTGTGGATGAATCGTTTAAAGACCAGCTACGAGCTTAGATGCAATACATAGGGAGGTTATGTCTTCTATCAATTATTAAAATCGCATTTCACTGTTCTTTAAATCTCCGGAGAAGATCAAATCACATAAAATAGGAATATCACGTATTGGATCTCCAACCATTGGACTAATATGTCCCTCTTTCATAAATCGGGGATGAAAATGATTTGGTTTAGAATCAACCGACCAATGTGTATCCATCGAATCAAATCTGATCCTATCCAGTTCATTGGATGAAAACAGTAACTGGTAACCATATTCGCCAGATTTGTTGTAACCAATAAAGAGAATTGATCCGTCTGTAAATTCAATTTTTAATCTATTAAGGTTAGGAATTATCTTAAATGAGAGTAGTTTTGAACTTAATTTTTCAATTACAATATTTTTCGCTTGTTGCAGACTAATACCTGGATCAGAGATCGATATTCTTAGTTTCCCCCATAGTTCGATAACATTTTCTCAAGATCCTGTTGTCGATCTAATAAATTTGTCAAAGCAATAGCATCCATCTCTGATTCTGGTAGTTTTCCTTTACGTGACTTTTCAATCATCTCCTTAGCAGATTTTTCTTTCCACAGAGCAAGAATTGAATCGATCGTCCCTGTGATCTCTCTTAATTTAGATTCAATTAGATCAATTGCAAGATCCTTATCTATCGAGACAGTCGCCATGATATATTTATCGTAGAGTCTTATAATAACTATATTTTTTTAAACTTCTCTGTTGTTGATTTCAATATTCAAACTTGACAATTATTGTTTGATTTCATTAGGTGCTTTCTGATCAGAATTGATAGGTTTACTGATGATATTCATGATTTGTAATTCAAGATTGATTTCAAGTTGTAACTTTCAAATCAATATTCGAAAACCAAAAAAAAA
>JAAFKL010000347.1 GCA_021399405.1 Candidatus Heimdallarchaeota archaeon
CAATTGCATTTTCATCGACAGCAAGTATCAGTTTCGCTAAATCTAATTGTTCATTGAGTTTGTCTCGAATCGATAATTCTGCAGTTTTGTATCTTGTATATTCGGGGCCTTCAGAAGTATTCGAAGTAGTATGGGTAAAAAGAAAATTCTCATATTGTTCAGATTTTCCAAGTTTATCCTCTACACGTTTAATTTTGTTGACTAGCAAGGATGGTTTGCCTAGAGTTTCGGCTATATTGTAGAGTTCAATTGGATACTTTGTGACACAATCCACATTGAATGCTTCATCATCAACTTCAGCAGGGTTGAGGGTTACAACTAGAACCAAAGGTGTGTCCATTTTTGATCCTCTTGTTGTAGGTAGATATTCTTTCGAAAAATTTAGCAGTCCATCAAGTAAGAGAATAATCCCATCCTCATCACCATCGCACTGACCTGTAATTGGTCCGTTTAACAGAGATATATTATGATCAAACTTTGAGCCATTATTACCTCCAATTTCAACACAATAAGCTTTAGATTGTTTTCTTTCTACATTTATTGATTTGATTTCATCTAAAAATAAATTCGAATTTAAAAATGTTCGATTCCTAAATGTAGGTGGAGCATCTAGCAAAATTTTATTCAAATTAGCTTCTTTACCTGGATGTCTGAGGAATAATTCTTTACATAATGAAATCGTCTCTAACCCATTTGTCTTTACATGATAAAGTACCCCCTCTGAACGAGGTTCTTTACCCAAAGATTTGTATTTCTCAATAATCGCTTTACCAAAGCGATTTCCTTCAACTTTTAGTATAGTTGCGGAGAAACCGAGCGTAGAGAGAAGAAGCCTGTAATCTTCACCAAGTTTTTGATTCGCAGTATAAATTTGGATAGCTTTAGTTCTTGAAACCAGTGATCCATCCCCATCTATGATCCCTTCAAGCAATTTCAATTTAAGATTTCTTGGCAAATTATACATAAAATCTGGAATTCTTTTATTCAACGCATTTGTTCCAATTCCCCACGCATAGGCAAATAAATACACAAATATTTTATTCGCATTAACAACTTGATCATTATCTGTTTTGTAATAAGATTTACCCATTAATTTCTCTGATAACTGTATTGTATCAACTTTTAATTCTTTATGGGGAATACTGATATTTACTTGATAACACCCATACTCATCTCGTATATGCCCTTCAGATAGCAATAATCCAATGAATCGAAATAGGTCCTCAGAAGTATCAAGGTAAACTGGAGAAAGTTGTCCATTTCGGCTTATTCCTATTTTACTTCCTCTAGGTATAGCATTCCAATTGAATACACCCTGTTTGACAAAGACTTCAATATGTGAGAGAGGGATTGATTCATACCATCGACTCGAAAATGGTAATGAACCAGCTTTTGATAATTTATCCTCAAAATAAGTTCTAAGTAATTTAGTTACTTTTTTAGGTTGTTTTTCCAATTTTTTGTCACATGTCATATGCACTAAGTATTTGGTGAAAATTGATTTTAGCTGGTTTCCTCCAGTTCTTAGTCGTACTTGATCTTTAAATTGTTTGAATTTGGAACTAAGAGGTAATTTTTCAGAAAATTCTTCTAATAGATTAAACTGACTAATGGAATTTTCAGGTAATTCAGGAAATGATGATCTTGTAATTAATAAATCGCTTGATATTAATTCAATTGCATTTTTTCTTATAATCTGCTGTCTACCATCATCCCAAACTAGTTGTTGATGATTATCTGTCATTCTCAATTTGGAACCAGATTTTGTAGTAACATTTATCCATTTGTCTGATTTGCTTAGTATCCAATTTTTAATCGGTGCCATCCTAGGTTCTAGCGTTGTTTCAGAGATACCAATCGATTTCATATTTGGAAAAGGATTTGATATTGCTATAGTACCGACATCGTCAATGACTTTTGTTGAGTATCCATCTTTAATTAATTTATCAATGAATGTGCCAATTTTAATTTTCTTTAAGGAATTAATCTCTTCATCAAAGATCAATAGTTCCTCATTATAGTCAACGCAATTTCGTCGTTTAGCAGAATGCCAATAAGGGTGTGCCCAACAAAGGGTGGATTGCGTAAATCCAATCAGTCTCCCAATAACTCCAGCACTTGTATGTGGTGCTAACCCAATTACTAATTTTCCTATTAGATCATTCTTTGTTTTCACATTATAATGACGAGGGAGTTTGTAAAGATATTCTAGTTCATCATCTACAAATTTACTTACGTTTATCAGATGAGTTATACTGGATTCATGAGGAATTATATCTTGTACTTTTAGTTCAAGTAACTGTTTATCACTGACTAGTGCCTTACCTAGATAATCTTTCTCATATCCCAACTGCTTCAATTTTTCTACCGATACTCCAATTTCATATGGATAAAAATGTGTTAACGGTGCGTCTGTGGAATCATATCTAATTGTACCATCTCGAAAAACATGCAAATTGTATTTCGCACGCAGTACTCCTTTTTCAATTATCTCTGGAATTCCTAATTCATTTTTCAAGAAATCTTTGAATTTTGCTTCTCCCACCGCATTTTGTATTCCTAATTTTGAATACACACCATCTAATATTTCATTCACATCCAAATGATATAATTTTAAGAAATTAATACTTGATCCGCAATTTTCACATGGTCCTTCAACCATGATAGAGCGACATTTTCGATTGTTACAAATACCTCTTGCCTTAGTTTCCTGATTGCAATTGGTGCAGAACACATTGTACTGTTCCAATTTACAATTCTCACAAATCCTATTTCCTAAATATACATCAAGGAATGGTAGATCCTTAATTTTACCTAATTGCCTTTTAACCTTCTTAGATTTACCAAGTGGAAACAATCCATGTAATGCCGGTTTCATTAAGCGAGCTTTTGCCTTCTCAGGACGTCCCATGCGTGCTCCGATTGTCGTTCCCATTGTAGCTCTAATTTCACAAGGAGAAAGGGCATTAATTAGATCAATCGGATCCTCGATAGTTTTTTTATCCTCATCAACCTCGTTACTTAGTTGATAGCGAATTGCTTGTAAGTGTTCCTCTTCCACTTTTATGTTTCCATCAATCATTTTATGTGGAAGCTGAATTAACTCTAAAATTGATTTTATTTCTGCCGGTATATTATCTCCTCCACTAATCGCAGACTTTAATTCCAGTATTTCTAAACAAGTTGCGTATTCCCAAAATGGAACAAATTTAGGATGTAGAGGGATATTATATTTTTCCGATAGCTCTCTTGCTTTTGAAAAATTTATGACGTTATCTTCCAGAGCTATTGTTTCTGTAGACTTGATTTTTTCCTTCAATTCTAAACTACTTTTCTCTAATTCAAGTAACCACCATTCTTCATTGAAACCTGCAGGACAGAGATGATAATTATTTTGTAAGAATTCACCAAACCCGACAAGTATATCTCCCATGAACAAAATTTTATCAATTTCTGGTTGAATTTTAACACCATATTCATAATTAGAGACTTCTATCACATCTCCATTATTCAATTTAACAATCGGAGGCTTTATCGAATCAATTGGGACAACAATTCCTCCTTTTCCTGGTCGTTCAGTTCTTATATGTGTACCAGGTGCCAAGTAATCATTTACGATGCCCATGGTTGCAGGGTGTATCCCTAAAGCTGCAATTCCTGTATTTCGACTATGGCCGTATCTTAATCTGAAACCACCTTTCGCTGTTGGCCCAGAAAAAGTAGGTCGTCCCATCAAAGCGTCAGCAACAAAACCATAATCTGGTTTGACTTTATTGTTTGTCTGTTGTTTGTCGTCTTCAGAATTTCTGTTAGATATTCTGTCAGAATATTTTCCCTGTGAAATCTCATCCAGCCATTCCCAACCCTCAATTTCTAAATTTTTAATCCGCTTCATGATTTTTTTAGCCCTGCCGACTAAACCATCATTAATAACTAGACAAGCTCCTCCACGTACTTTGTTTGTTTCCATACTTTCGATATTTCGATATCCTCCTATCTCCTCCTTCTCAGTCGGATCTCCAGAAATCATAATTGGGATATTTTTCCAAGCAAATTTCAATTCTTCATCACTAGTTGGTATTTGAAGATGCATTATTCTATTGTATAAACGGACCTCTTCCAATATTCTATTTATCTCATCATTTGTTGCTTTATACCGACCCAAACCTAGTTCTTTTCTAATAACATCTGCAATAAATACAGAAACACCCTGCGCAGTCCCACCTGCAGATCTAATGGGTCCAGAGTAATAAACAACCAAATATTCTGTTCCGTCCGGGTTATTTTTAATTGAAATTCTGCCAATTCCTTCAATAGGGGCAGCTGTTATTCCCTCAGTTTGATATGATAGTGCAGTTCGAAGTGCTTGTTCAGCTTTCTCCTCAGGTGTATCATTCTTACTGGAGAAATCACCCTTCGCAATTTCTCTTGCAATTTGTAAAACAATCTCATCTTTTGATAGCTTTTCTACCTCTATCATTTCTTTTAATCGTTTAGCTACGCCAGGTGGCCCAACAAGTCCTTCAGTTCTAGTAGCAACATCTTGAGCAACATAAATTTCCACGTTGGTTTTAGGGTCTATTCCTTTCTTTCTAGCAGAATTTGCAATTTCAAGTGCCTCGGTCATAGAATTAATTACATTCTGATGATAGTCGATAACTGACGGAGTCATCTTAATGTTTGAATTAATTTCTAATTTAGTCCCTAAAGCCACATATACTAATATATTTTGTATTATTTAATATTCTTAAATCAGATAAATATTATCACTCAATAAAGTGGTATTTTCTGCATTTTATATTATACGAATTTGTTATCAGATTATTGTAAATGTCATTAATCTTTATTTGTTTTAGATGCTAATTTGTCTTCCATTGATTTATCTAAAATCGTTTTTTCGACCCTCATCAATCTTTTCTCTTTGGTTGTTAAAGTAGTTTCGACTTTTTCCAATTGTATTTTATTTTGTTTTAGTGCGAATTGGACCTCAATTAACTCATTCCTAGTATTTCTCAAGCTTTCACTATTTAGTGTGAAACTTTCTATTTGTTGCTGAGTTGTATCAAACAATTTTCCAGCAGAATCCAAGAATTTGTTGATCCTATCAGTAGCTTTTTTGTTTTCTTGAGTATTTTTTGACGACGAATCAATAATCATCTTTAATGAAGATTCTGCATCTCGTAGTTCCAATATTGTTTGATGGATATAGGTAGAAAGTACATTTAATTTCATCATACCATCAGATTGCTTGTTAATCTCATCTAGTTGATCTGTGATTAAATTTCCAATTCTTTGATATTCTTCGCGTTCTTGGTGTATGTTCCGCACTTGACCTTCCATTGTTTCAGATATTGAACTAATTGTTTTGACTTGAGAGTTAAAGTGTGATACAGAGTTTCCTAACATCTCTGTTGTCATTTCATTTAAGGTTAAATTATTAGATGTTTTGTCCAACAGAATTGAAAACTTAGATATCTGCTTGGATAACGTCTCTTTGTCTCGATCATATTTGGCAATATTATTAGTTAATTCCTTTTCTTTTGCCATCAATTCATCCTCAAGTTTGTACAAGTAAGTTTTTTCCGAAAGCAATTCCGTTGTTTCTGTCATTGTTTCCATTATCTGTGTTTGCGCTAGTTTTACCTCTTCAAATTGTAATGTTAAATCATTGCTTAATTTGAGAAAGCTACTTTGAGTTTCAGCCAATTCTTTATCTCTTTTCACCAATGCTGTCTCCGCTAAAGATAACTTCTGTGTTTCTTCATCCAAGTGCTTCTCCTTAAGTGTTAATGCTTTTTCTCTTTCTTCAAGCAAAGCTCGAACTGACAAAGTCTTTTCCTTTTCTTCATTTATTCCTTTTTGAAGAGATATCAATTCCTGTATTTTTGTATCATAACTCTGGATTAGACTGCCCAAACCTTCATCTTTGTTACTAATTGTTTCTGTGAGATGTTGTAATTTGGTAATGAAATCTTGATTTAATTCTACATTCTTTTCGTTTTTTGCAATTAATGATTGCCATTCCTCATTACGAGCAAGAATTTCATTAGATTGACGAAGGGTCTCATTTATTGTGATTACTTGTTTTTCGATTGTATCATTTTTTTCTAGTTTATTCGAGATTAAATCATAATTGTCTGAGAGTTTCTGAGCAGTTATTTCTAATTCTTGGGTCTTCTCTTCATACTTTTGTATAAGGCCACCTAGTTGTTGTGAAAATTCAGTATTATATTTATCGATGATTTCACTTGATACAGAGAGATTGTCATTTATTTCCGCTATTTGAAGTAAGAAATATAGAGCCAATTCTGGTTTAAGTGGTTTTTTCCCTTCGACATCTAATTGTAAATTGCCCAGAGAATTTAATATCTCTTGAATTTTGCTGTTTGTGATATTAATTTCTTTCATTTTACACCTATCTCAGATAACTTAAATCGTATATGTGCAAGCTTCTTGAGATTATATTAAGTAATCACTAAATCACTCTATAAATTGCGACATATATCTTTATTTTCGCTGATAAATAGGGGTTTAAATTCTAAAGTCACCGAATAATACATTCACTACTCTCTCATTCAATATACAAAAATGCTGGTTAAACGGTTTAATAGTTAGTTTTAGTCAATACTTTATTATCTTAAAAGGGTAAAATGTCGTCCACAATTATATTTTCACCAAGCTTCATAATTTACATATGCATCAATTACACCGTGTCTCAAGAAATTGTTTTGATTGTGGATCGCAAGGTGAAATTTCATCTAATGGATTTTTAGTATGTACGTCATGTGGCAGAACGAAAGAACGAATTTATGTTGACAATTCCCCTCTTTATTCAACTAATATCAACAATGAACGACTTCATAATTCAATCGGAAAGAATATCAATTTTGTGGGGGCTCTTGGATCGCAAATAGGATATTCTTCTGGATTTTTAAGGGGTTCAAGAGGAAAAGAACTAAATTTCAAAACTGTTTTGAAATATAAACGACTGATAAAGCAACATCACCAACGGTCCTTTATTGAGGGTAATTCAACTCATCTAAGAACTATGATTGCATTTACACGGATAATAACCAACTTAGGCTTATCTCCAACAATTAAATCACGATCCCTACATCTATATTGGAAATATGTCAGTCGCAATCATAGAATAACAAATCATATACTGTTAGTAGCGCTTTGTTTGTTGCAATCGGTGCGCGAATCAAATAATGGCGCACCTTTACGATTTTCTGAAATTATTACTGCCTTTGCGGATAATAATCATCGAGTAACAAATAAGAATATTTTAAGGCTCGCACGTGAATTAGGAGTTCCTTTAGCACCAATTCGGAGAAAACCAGAAGATTACGTTAATCGAATTGCACACCAAGTAGCAAATTATTCCAAAGTCATCCGTCGATTGAAGAAGAGATTTATTGATCCTGATCAGTATGAAGCACTCCTTATCATTGTATCAAGGAAATTGTTGGAACGTATACCCTCTAAGGAAAGAGGAGGGGTTCAACCTTTCCCCTTTGCAGTTTCAATAATTTATCTGGCTGATAGGGCATTTAACAAAGCAGAACAGAAAAAGTCAATATTAACTCAAAAAATCTTAGCTGAAGCGGCTTCATCAGCTGAATTTACTATTAGAGATCATGTTTATCGATTTTTAGGTAAACTATACAAATCTCATGAATCCTTTATTGTGGAAGAAGTTCAAAATCATCTCAGAAAAAGAAAGCCAAGTTAAAAAAAAACGCCCCCGCCGGGATTTGAACCCGGGTCGAAGGAGGTCTGCTTTTCAATGACAGTCCTCCATGATGGCCTAACTAC
>JAAFKL010000348.1 GCA_021399405.1 Candidatus Heimdallarchaeota archaeon
AACAAACTAGAATTTGGAGAAAGATATATTGGGGATTTTACTAGGGAGTATGGTTCAACCTCGATGAGTTTTGGAGGTGGGGGTATATTCAAGATTATAAATGACCTGGGCACGAAATATAATGTAGATGCACTTTTGGAATTTGGTAGTAAGGCAAAGAACTATGTCACAGGTATGTACAAGAATATTGATGGTAATCTCGCCATTTATGATAAAAGCTCTTTTTCTGTAGAGACAAATCCCATGAGGGGCTTATCAGGATCCTTGCTTTTCCTGTCATCATTCACAGAAGGAATATTTGAATTGAGTTCTAACATCTTGAATTTTGGGTCCCTAGAAACAGGTAAGAGTTTGGAAAAATCTATTACCCTTAAAAATACTGGAGAAGGTGCACTTGATGTTTTCTTGGGAAGTACGTCAGCTCCTTTCGACTCAATAAGTCAAAATATAACTTTGGATGGATTAGAAGAGTATCTGTTTAATGTAACTTTTACACCTACAATCGAATCAATAGTGGATGACGAATTAGTAATCAATGTGGGAATTGATGTTTATGTACTGGATCTTACTGGAATTGGTTTTGATACACCCACCTTTGCTTATGAAGCACCAGATAATGGCAGTTTGCTAACAGATGCCAAGATATATTTCTTTGTCATTACTGCAACGGATAGTTCTGGGTTGGATGATGTAACAATGACCATCAGAAATGAAAACGAGACAGCAATCTCGAGTACACAGCTCCCCATTGTCGACGGAACCTATAAAGGATCTTGGGACACCAACGGTTACAGTAATGGGACCTATATCATTGATTTTGAGTTAGTAGACACCTTAGGCCACAGTAGCTCATTCCGATTGGTGTATAACATCGGATTTTACACTTCCAAAGTAGAAGAAGTAATTTTCAGTGAACAAACACTCTACGGCATCATTGGAGGAATAGCGGTATTTCTTGTTGTGGCAGTGGTAATCACATGGAGAATAAAATCCAAAGCTTAAATTATCTCTTATCATTACATTCTTAATAAACTATGACATCAAACCATTATGGTATCAATTTCCCAGGTAAAATCCAAATTATTGGAGAGGATCGCAAAAAAGGATAGGATTATTCTTGGGGATCCAACAGCTGCAGTATTGGTTCCATTTTTCGAGAAAGATAATAGAGCGTATCTCCTTCTAACCAAGAGATCAGAGAAACTCAAAAAACATTCGGGACAGATTAGTTTTCCTGGAGGAAAAATTGAGAAAGGGGAAACCACCGAGGACACAGCAATTCGAGAGAGTTATGAAGAGATAGGAATTGAGGATGGTGATATTCTTGAGATACTAGGCCCATTTGATGATTTTGCAACACCCTATTTTGATGCAGTCACACCAATTCTATCCATTATTAACCAAAAAAATACCTATGTCAAGTCAAAGGAAGAACTGGATGAGATCCTTGAAGTCCCACTCACTGACCTCATGGCACCAGAGGTGCATTATATCAAACCAATGGAATTTCAAAATAAAACATATCAGGTACATTATTACGAATGGAATGGTAATGGCAAAAAGAACATAATCTGGGGAGCCACCGCAGGTGTAATTCATGAGCTAATCGAAATCATTAGATCATAGTAAGGAGGAATTTGCTGGCACCAACTGGGCAAAAAAGTCACCCTTTTTCACCCCGATAGCAAGGGCAACTGGGTCACATTTGGCTCTTAAAAGATAAAGGCTGGGAGGAAGCAGTATCTCTCGGGATAAAGTCTCAAACTGGGCCATTCCCTTGATAATTATAAGATCTGCCCCCATGATAATTTGTTTCAAATCATCTTGTACCTGGGAGAGAAATAAACCCACATTTGATGAGTTGGTGTGATGAAATTTGATATCTACCGGGTAGTCCTTAACATCATCAATTGTGACATCATTCAGTACACTTGCACCTTTTACCACACCCTCAACTTCCCAACCATGAGCGATAAAGTTCTCGATTAAGTGTGCATCTATTAGGTGTTCACCAACATTATCAAATAGAAAAATAACTTTTCCTGGGGATAGTTTCTTAATTTTTGAGATTATCTCTCCCATTTCACTCATTTTTTCAATTGCGGGTAGAAATGACTCAAGCTCACCACTAATATCTTTGTATTTGCCTCCAACATCGAATTCAATCCCATTTCCAAGTAAAGAGAGCTCAAGAGATCTTTCAAATCCGCATCCATCATAATTGGCATAGAGTTTTCTTCCCATATTTTCACCCAATATCTTTTCCTGGTGGTATGTAGCACCCAATTGATGTGATTCTAGAATTTTCTGCCGGATTGATCCCAACTGGGCAGGGCAAACACCACCGTCTACCCAAGAATCAGTCATTTCTAATTGTATCCCCCTCTCGACCTCCAAATATATTTTATTAGCAAGATCCTTCCCTAGACCTGCCCGATCCAGAATTTTTTCCGAACGAGTGAGTATACATTGATAGCATTCGGATGCAAGTCTCATATCCCCTCGAAACAGCATACAAATAATAAACTTAGTAGATTAATTCACAGAATATCGTTCAGT
>JAAFKL010000349.1 GCA_021399405.1 Candidatus Heimdallarchaeota archaeon
AGATTTATTTTCATGAAAGGTGATGAGATAATAGGTTTCAATACCTTGAGAATCAATACTGGGACACATAATCTTGAATCCATGTACACAGATATCATAATCAAAAAAGATTATCTCCATATGGGATTGGAGAAGGTGATGTGTGGGATGACAAAAAAATACATACCTGAAAAAATTACCAAGGTTGATTTTTGGATGAGGAAGGGAGATGATGGAGACAATGATTTTCATGATGAGATGATATTAAATGGAGCTAAACATACCTATTCTAATAGGACGAGTGCAAGTAATATCACTATATTTGATCCTTCTGAAGTTTCACAAAAAGCTAAAGACCTTGAAAATATGGCATTGTCAAATGGCTATGAATTATTATTTATTGAAAATGCCAAATTCAATGAGAAAACCATGTTGAATTATCCCAAATATGTTAAATTGATTGAAACTATTTGGAATGATATGCCAAGGGAAGATACATCATGGGAAGATGAAGTAGTAACAGAGGAAATACACCAATCGTTTTACAAAAACATGGAGAAACTAGATCAAACTGTATTGACAATTGTAGCAATTCATAGAGATTCAAGTGATCCTATAGGTTATACAGAAACTTGGCTAAATGGATCCAATAAATCAAGTGCTAATCAGGAAGATACGGGAGTATTGAAGGATCACCGGGGAAAAAACTTGGGGATGACCTTAAAATATTATATGTTGGATAAAATGCTACACGATAAGAGGTTTGAAGAGGTTATACACTGGGTCACAGGTAATGCCAATTCTAATGAAGCAATGTTAAGAATTAATTTTGAACTTGGATATGAAGAAATGTATTTTTCACTGAATTATGAGCTATCTATAGAGAATTTTCTTGGTTATTTAGAATAAGAATGTACAAGGTATTAATTATTATTTAATAAATATCATATCGCCAGGTGTATCCTCTAACATCAGTTCTTGGTGGGTAAACGGGAATTCCTTTTCCTTGCAAATATCTTTCATAATTTTCAACTATCGGAGATTGTGTGTTTAAGTCTAATTCTGAAAAGTCTTCCTTATTGAAAAATTTTATTAATTCTATTCCTTCCTCTATCTGGGGCTTGAAATCACCAGAGATATATCTAGCACCAAATATAATATCTGTCCCCTGATGACTATAGGGGTCATTGGGATACCAAGATTTTTCTTTAAACCAATTTCTTATACCCAATACACATTCTGGCTCAATTACAACACCTGTTTCCTCAAATGTTTCTCTCTTCATTGCGTCAATAAGACTCTCATTTTTATCCACAATGCCACCAGGTATAGACCAGAGTTCGATTTGTTCATCTCCTTTTGGCAATACCATCTTTTGGAGTAAAATTTCATTTTCATCATTTATTACAACAGCCCTTACTGCAATCCTCTGTGTATAGCTTTGCTGATAAAAAAGCTCGAAATCGTCCATACTGTGGAATTTGTGATACTTTGTAATAAGATTGTGGATCAAATATGTATTTCCCATGTTTCTTTTTCATCATCATCTCTCTTTTGGTGAGTGCATCTGATTTTCATGGTTGACAAGAGAGGGTGGTCTCGGTACAATCGGATGATCAATATCTTCATCATAATGCCTACTGTACTAGAAATTGCAGAAATAGAGTAGAAATATCCAAATATTATAACAAATGTTTAAGAAAAACGGACTTACCGTGCGTACAGATGAATATTCGAGATGAAATTGAACGTCTGTACTTTATAGAGGGTGAAGGATACATCTCGAAGATATACAATCAAATAAACAAGATTCTCGACTCTGAACTAGCAATTGAAGAGGAAAAGTTTGAGACCATGTGTATAGAGCTGCGACTGACATGGTTGATGGCTTCAAGAGAACGTTACTACAGCCAAGTATCAGAATTGCTAAAACGTGCAGAGATACTCAAGAACCACCCACTGTCATTTATCATTAATACGGTACATGGATACCACACGCTTGCGAAGTATTTGGATGATGCAGAGGAAGTATTCGATTTTCTGAGTGAAACTGAAAAGAAGGATCTTGAGTACTGGATTCCTCTGTTTCTCCTCTCCAAATCTAGACGTGATGGTTTCGTTTCTAGAAATGCGAATCCAAACCGTTTTTATGAATTAGAGAAAACTTTAGTGAATTCCCGGTTTCCGATATATGAGGTTTGGTATCACAAATTAATTGCCAGTGAGATAAGAGGGAATGATAAAAAATCAGAACAGATTGCGACTGAGGCTATTGATAACGCGATTTCATTATTGGAAAAATTAAATCCAAAACACATTGATCTAATTTCTACATACAGTCGAAAAGGGGAAATATTTGTACAGATGAATCTAATTAATGAGGGGCTTGAATTCATGGAATTTGTCTTCGAAAATTACCAAGATAATATTGAGAGACTTAGTTTTGTAGAGCTACGAATTCCCATTAATGTTCTTGCCACATTATTAGAAAAGACACATGGTAGAGAAAAGGCCTTGGTTTTACTATCCAACAAAGAAAAGGAGCAGTCTGAAATAGGTTCAAATGTGCATCTAAGGTTTAAATTCAAAGTTGCCGAACTCACCGTTTCATTCAGCAAGAAGATTAAACTACTAATGCAATGTAAGGAAACTTTGGTGAGAAAAGGGCTCATGTATGCAGCTTCAGGTATGTTATGGGACCTTGCTATAACCTACCTTAACCATGGGGACTTCGATAAAGCAATTGAATACTTCAATGAGATTCTCGAATTGCATGAGAACATTCATCCGGAAATCCAACGAGGTCCTTCGTATGGAGTACTTGGGGGCATATATTTCCAAATGGGAAATTATAAATTGGCTTCCCAATATCTCGCAAAGGGTAAATCCATGGAGAAGGAGTACAAGAGAATAACATATAAAGTTAATACCGCAGCTTATCTGGCCATGGATAGTTCTATTACGAATGCCTATGGTGAGATAGGTAAAAGTCTTGAACAATTGGATGATTCCTTGTCATACTACGATGGAGAGCTTAATATCAGGCAAAAGGAAAACTTGATTGGAACCCTATATGCCAAATCAAGGAGACTGAGTAAACTTGGGCGGACAGACGAGGCTATAGACCTATTAAAAAATATTTTTCCAAAAATTGAGGAGTACGATTATGCCAATAAAATAAATGACATCACTTGGGGACTTTACGAACTAATGAAATGTTACATTGATAAGAAGGACATCGTCTCGGCCACAGCCCTTCTCAAAGAATTTCCAGAATTTCCAGATTCTAAAGACATTTTGTTGTCTTCCAGTATCCATCTTAAACTTCTAGCAAATGCCATGATTCTCAAAAGCAGTTCTCGAATAACGGAAAAGATTAAGGCTCAGGAAAAGTTAAAACAGGTGGTTGAAGATGGTTCTGTTTCATTTCATTTGTACCTTGAAGCCCTATTGAGCTATCTAGAATTGCTATTCGTTGAACTGGGTGTATTTGGTGAGCAAGAAGTACTCAGTGAGGTAGAAGAATTAATAGAGAAATTGTATTCAAAGGCTCGAGAGCAAAGATCTTTCATTTTACTGATAAACACACACTTGATGCGATCAAAACTATACTTAATTCTAGGTGAACTCACGCAGGCACAAGAAGAAATACTACGAGCAAAAAAGATTGCACTTGACAAAGACAT
>JAAFKL010000350.1 GCA_021399405.1 Candidatus Heimdallarchaeota archaeon
ATTTTTCAAATCTATTCCAAATTGATTTGTTGATCATTTTGTATAGTCCCAATTCCGTTCGTATTTCAGGGATAATTGGGATTCTTTGACCCTCTGACACTAATTTCCTTATTTTGCTAATCTCACCAAAGATCATTGGACTGGTTAGTGCCTCTATGACAGTCGAGCACCTGTGTTCTAGTACAAATTTCCTTAATGTGTTTTGTTTCAGAGGGAGGAATAGTAATGATTTATTCATATCTTCTGTCGCACTGACCCAAGTTTTGTTCGATTTTTCACCTCTAAGAACATGACTTGCGACATCCTGTAGGGTATGTAACCGTAATTCACTTGTCCCTTTAAGTTTATGTGGGATGGCAAATTGATTATAAGCTTGCCAGGCAATCTGCAAAGATTCTCTAATGAGTTCGTAAGAGGCTCCATTTTTCCTAAGGGCCAATGTTGCCTCTATTATATTGATTGCACCAAGATTTTCTGATAATTCTTTCTCACCAGGTGTACCTATGAGGAAGGTTGTACTAGCAAATATAAATTTGTAAAAGATAGATAGGGGTTCAGGAACCTCCTCCAAATAAAGAAGTTGATCTAAAAAATCAACCCCTATCTCTTCAAGTAGTTCTTTTTGTTGCTGATTTATCTTAAAAATACTAAAAGGGATACCTATATCTTCCAATCTGGCTGAGAATACCTCTGGAATGAAAATATCTTTCATATCCTTCCAGAATTTTTGGGTATTCCCAGCAATTGACATAATATATTTTGGATCATTAGTGATTACTCGCTCAATAGTGGCTATGGAATGAGAATACAAAGATCTGAACTCTGATGGCTGTATATCAAGAAGAGTAATTGGGGTTGAGCCATCCTTGAGAAGTTTGATAAGCGATCCACGACTTGAAAGATGAGTTTTTAGAAGTGCTTCTGGGGAATTTTCATCAGGATAATATTCAAGTATCAAATCACCGACAGTTTTATCACCCAGAGTTTCAGCCATTTCTGGGTAAAGAGTGATGAACTGGGTTAATGCCACAGGAATTGAGATAAGGGATCTTAAGCTTTTCATAGTCCTTGGATGGAGTCCCTCAACGTTTACTAGCCATGCATCAAGGAGAGATCCATCATAATCGCCCTTCGTTAGGGCAACATTTGCCGGGAGTTTACCAATTGCCATAAAGGGTCTTAGATCGATTAATGAATTTGTTATGTTCCCTAATGCAGAATATAGTTTTGTATCCGCAGGCAAATCATCATAACCAACAAGTAATACATCAGATATATTGTAGATATTATATTTCTTCAGCAAAATGACTTCATCTTTGCTTAGATCACCGATCATTTCCAATGGGATTAAAGATACTTTCTGAAGATTTATTACTTGCTCCAGAAGATAATCCTCTCCTTGGAAATATGAGTGATCAATCTGATATATTACCTCTTGAAGAGTATCAAGTTCATTCTTCTCAAAAATACCGGATTTACTAATGGATCTAATATCTGATCTTGAAAACACTTGAATTTCTTTCATCAAGACTCCTCTCTCATCTTCTGTTTTCCGGATAGTCGTCCGGTTGATTCCATCTGTGATATAATCAATCTCTTTCTTTGTTAAACCAAGTATCTTGCCTATCTTTTTATTATCTCCAAGTACTATATCTATTATTTTACCAAAATTATGTTTTTGAAGCTCCATAGCTTGGAAATAGAGCAAACCAGGGGTAAACAAGAGGGATTTGTCAAATGCCTGGATTAACTCCCCTATATCTAGGGCAAACTTTAGGTTTTCAAATCGCTCTGCGGGAAGACCAGTTCTCTGTTCTAATATGGGATCACCGGTGAGATACAGGTCCAAAATAGTTTCGATTCCATTTGAACTAAGAAGTTCTACCATCTCCTCGCCCAGTTCTTCTACTGCATTAATTAGATCTAGATGTAACACGTCTTTTATTGTTTTTATAGCATGCCAAGGGATGAGTGGTGATGACCAATTGTCCTCCTTTGCAGTGAAATATAAGTCATCTATAGTTACCATCCCAATCTCTTTTAGATGTTCAATATGATCGGGACGGAATATCTCAAGATCTGATAGATCAATTCCAGCCTCTATAAGAATTACAGATTGTTGTCTTAAATTTGTAAGGTCTGTATCCCATTTTACAATACTAGATATTTCATCATTATTAGCCGTTAAGAAGTCAATTACTCTATTGATATTCCTCTTATTGAGAGATTCCAATTCTCTTGAGGTGAAAGTTTCATAGTAAGCTTCTTCCACCTCTTGTTCACCTTCATCAGTTGTTTTGATCGTTTTTATTAACTTCTTCCAGGTGATCAAAACCAGTGGTGATTGAAGGAGTTTCTTGAAATGGGATATCACGTCCCAGCTAAGACCTGCTGCTTCAAATGTTCGATGATCCGATATGTAGTAAAGGCCCTCTATAGTAGAAAATCCTACAGAAATTAGTGATTTTAATTCTTCTTCTTGGAAGTATTCAATCCCTTCATGCTCAAAAGTTAAGATACCAGTCATTTTGTTCTTTGAATCCACAGTATATAATGAACTTCCAGCAGGATTGAGAATTGATTTTTTAATCTTTCCTCCGAGTTTGAGATCTGCGATATCAAGAATCTCCTCTAATTCTTTGCTAGTAGCAGACACTAGTTGATGTAAAGTTTGAATTCCCACACTCTTTAATATCTC
>JAAFKL010000351.1 GCA_021399405.1 Candidatus Heimdallarchaeota archaeon
ACAGATATCGCTTCTAAACAGATGAGAGATGGTGGCCTAAATGGTTGGGCTCCTGTATTTGACCGTCTATCTGAATATATTAGTAGCCTATAATTGTATTAATCCTGTACTAAATACTTATTTTTTACAAATTAATAAATTTCATTAATGACGAGTTAATACAACTAATAATTAAGAGTGAAGCATTATTTTATTTATATACCTTAATTATAAAAATAAAATGTAGGAGTTAATAAGAAATGAAGTGTCTTATTCTAGGAGCAGGTATTGTTGGGAGTGCAATTGCGATTGATTTAGCAATGGATCAAGATATGGATGTGACGGTTGCAGATGTTAACCAGTCTTCCTTGGAAAAATTGGAACAACAGCATATTAATGTGATACAATCTGATTTATCTGACTCGCAAACTTTGAAAAGAATGATAATGGACTTTGATATTATTGTTGGCGCATTGCCTGGTTTCATGGGTTTTGAAACACTTAAATCGATTATAGAAACTGGTAAAAATGTTGTTGATGTCGCATTTTTTCCTGAAGACCCTTTTGAACTTGACAAACTAGCTAAAGACAATAATGTAACCGCAGTAGTGGACTGCGGAATTGCTCCAGGCTTTAGTAGTATCATACTAGGCAATCTCTATAGTTCACTGGAGAAAACAGATTCTTACACTTGCTATGTTGGAGGTCTTCCAGTAATAAGAGAGTGGCCTCTTGAATACAAGTCACATTTTTCACCCTTTGACGTGATTGAAGATTATACCACGCCATCAAGATTTGTAGTAAATGGCAATCTTGTCATCCGACCAGCATTATCGGATCCCGAAATAATAGATTTCCCTGGAATTGGTTCTCTTGAAGCAGTCAATATGGATGGATTAAGAACCTTGACAAAGACATTCCCTGACATTCCAGACAAGATAGAGAAAACATTGCGCTATCCAGGTCATTTAGATAGGATGAGACTACTAAGGGACTTAGGTTTATTTTCCGACGAAATCATTGAGATCAAAGGTGTAAAAATCAAACCCATAGATTTCATCACGAAACTTTTGTCCCCAAAGTGGAAATTCAAGGAAGGTGAAGAAGATCTCATAGTTATGCAAATAATCATTAAGGGAGAGAATCAAGGTAGGAAAGTTACTTTCCGTTATGATATGCTTGATCGTTATGATAGAATTTCAAAGACATTATCCATGGCCCGTACTACAGGTTATACTTGTTCCATAGTTACTAGGCTTGTTGCTAAGGGTGTTTATAATAGGAAAGGGATATCTCCGCCAGAATATATCGGACAAAATAGTACGTGTTACAGCACAATCCTGAAAGAACTAGAAAAGAGGGATATTACTATTACAGAAACCGTAGAAGAACAGTGAAATATTTAACTACATCCAGACGTACTACCACATTCAGGACATGCATAACAACTACCTGATCTTATCGCAATAGCACCACATTGGAAACAAATTTGATTGTCATCGACAAATTCAGTTGGTCCAGTCCCACTAACTGCGGCACTTACTGTTTGATAAACTTGACCAGGTTCACTTTTTTCCTCTGCCAATTCAGTGTAGTCTATGACGCCGGGTCTCTCATCCTTGGGAAGGAATTCCAATGCCAACCATCGGAAAATATAATCAATTATTGAAGAAGCAATTGGTATTTTTGGATTCTTGGTCATTCCACTGGGCTCAAATTTCGAGTGAATAAACTTCCTAATCAATGCTGAGAGAGGCACTCCGTATTGTAGACTCATTGAAGTTAAAACCGCAACTGTATCCATAACACCACCCAATGTTGATCCCTGTTTGGACATTTTGATAAATACTTCTCCTGGTGTATCATCATCATACAATCCAACAATAATATATCCTTCATGACCATTTACTTCAAATTTATGGATTTTTGAATCTCTTGTCCCTGGTAACCTCCGCCTAACAGGGCCATGAAGTTGATTTACTTCATCATACTTTTTATCAACATTAGTGTTATCGCCGGATTCATCTTCCGTATTTAGAGGTTGTAATCTCTTGGAATTATCACGATAAATAGCTACGGCTTTGATTCCCATTTGCCAAGCTTGAATATATACCTCATTAATATCATCAATTGTAGAATCTTCCGGCATATTGACAGTTTTGGAGATTGCCCCGCTGATAAATGGTTGAGCTGCGGCCATCATTGTCACATGGGCCATATGATGAATTGTTCTTGTTGAATTCTGAGATTTAATAGAACAATCAAATACTGGTAAGTGTTCTTCCTTTAGATGTGGAGAACCTTCTGCAACTCCTTTCTCATTTATATAAGTTGTAATTTCATCGATTTCTTTGGCCGAGTATCCCAAATTTTTCAGTGCTAAGGGTACTGTGGTATTTACAATTTTCATATAACCACCACCAACTAACTTTTTGTATTTTATTAGTGAGATATCAGGTTCTATACCGGTTGTATCCGCGTTCATCATAAATGAAATAGTTCCAGTTGGAGCAATTACACTTGCTTGGGCATTGCGATAACCATATTCAATTCCATGTTCAACTACATCATCCCACACATTTTGTGCAATCTCAAATAAGTTTATGTCAACTGCTTTCGCTTTGAGCTTCTTAGCGGCATTTCTATGCATATTCATAACGTTCAGCATAGATTCTTTATTTTGAGCATACCCTGAGAAAGCACCTAAATTAGCAGCAATTTTAGAACTTTGAAGATACGATTGACCAGTCATTAGTGAGGAGATAGCTGCAGTCACATTTCTAGCATCATCTGAATCATATGCTAATCCCAGTGACATTAATAGGGCACCCAGATTTGTATATCCAATTCCTAAGGTTCGGTATATATGACTATTATCCTCAATGAGTTGAGTTGGATATGACGATCTACCAACAATTATTTCCTGAGCTGATATGATAATATTAACTGTATGGATAAACGCTTCAACATTGAATGATGCATCGTCTTGTCGATATTTCATTAAATTAATTGAAGCAAGATTGCATGCAGTATCATCTAGAAAAACGTATTCTGAACAATTATGAACAGTAATTCCATTGGCAATAAAACTGCCAGTTACGGGTTCGGTTAAATCATAGACTTCCTCTTCTCCAATAAAATCAAGGGAAGTTACCTTATCCAAGGGTTTATCTTGATATGTCTTGACATTTTGATTCATTTGCTTAAGTGCTAAATTTTTTGGACTATCTTCCATGAACCCAACATATTTCTCAAAATTGATACGACTACTCCTGCTTATCCTTAAGGAGTGCATTTGTCTTACTGAGTATTCCTTCAATCCACCTTTACCATCAGGCAATAGAGATCTATCTGAAAGCCTTCTGTTTAAGTACAGTTTTGATTTAACTCCGAAGTTAAGTAGAGCAAGTTGGACTCCTTGTAACAACTCCAAACTTGTTGAATCGAGACTTACAAATTGAGATTTTTCTCCATAATTTGAAACAGTTCCATCTGCAGTAAAAAGGCCTTGCAAAACCGCTCTCTGCTCACTTAATGACAAATTTAAGACCTCATCACTTAAGTACTTTTCATGACTCTTTCTTGATAAATCGACATATTGTTGAAGAGCATCAATAACCGTTGAAACTCCAGTTGTATAATATGCTACATTATTTTGATAATTGACTGTAGACGGATTATCTTTGTGGGTTTTCCTTTCGAAATTAAAAGCAACATAATCTTCAATTCTTTGTAAAATTAATTCCTCTTCAATACCCATTGTAATTTTAATACCAAGTCTATCTGTACCTCCAACTTTGGATGTATGTCCATCACCTAAATACAAGCCAATCAATTGATAAAATTCTTCGTCTTCTATCTCTTCAATTTGTGGAGTTGGATTAACTGCAAGTCTTACAGAGTCTTCTTTTTCTAAGAAACGAGCTTCAACGAAACCTCGATTTTCAGTCCAAACCTGGTGATCAGCAGTCAGATGAATCTTGTAGCCGCTTTTTGTTGTGAGTAAATATACAGGTTTCGTGCCAGTTGAGAATGAACCGGCTATTGAATTAGAGATGATGTTTCCATCTAAATTCGTTGATATTTCACACGGTTGGTTAATTAATTGATCGATTCTTTTGAATCTGCCATCCGCTAATAACACCTTTGTATCACCTGTGACACATGGGTTAGAAGCATTTATGAGACCTGAAACTTTACATGTATGCCACTTGTTAATGGTTGTTGAATATTGTAATCCTGGGTCACCACATAAGTGTGTAGCCTCAGATACTTTGTTCAAGATCTCTCTAGCTTGTATCGATTGTGTAATTTCTTTAGAAGTAACTTCTCTTAGATCCCAATTTTCATCATTGAGAACACGATTCATAAAATCATCAGTAACTCTAACTGAATGATTTGCATTTTGGAAGAAAACAGAATTGTATGCTTCACCGGTAAATGAACCGTCATAACCAGCATCAATTAGAGCCCATGCTTTTTTCTCCTCTTTTGCTTTTGTTTCGATAAAATCAATTACATCTGGGTGCTCAACATCGAGAAGCACCATTTTTGCAGCTCTTCGGGTCTTTCCCCCAGATTTGATAGATCCCGCAAATGAGTCATAACCCTTCATGAAAGAGATGGGACCACTTGAAGTACCCCCAGTTGATAAGGATTCACCTTTTGCTCTTAATTTAGAGAGATTGACACCACTACCAGACCCGTATTTGAAAATTAACCCTTCAGTCTTTGCAAGGTCCAAAATCGAATCCATTGTATCTTCTACTGAGTTGATAAAGCAAGCTGAAGATTGTGGTTTGACCATTGTACCCATATTGAACCACACTGGACTGTTAAATGCTGCTCTTTGATGAAGCAGGATATCTCTTAGCTCGTCACTGAAAACTGTTTTATCATTTTCTGTTTTGAAATATTTTCCTTCAATTCCCCATGTACCTATAGTATCAACAACACGGTCAATTAACTGTTTCAGGGAATATTCTCTTTCCGGTTTACCCAGTCTTCCATGGAAATATTTTGATGTAACAATTTGGGATGAGTTCAAAGACCAAATTGATGGAAATTCAACTCCTTTCTGCGAGAATATACTCTCTCCACTCGCAGATGTAACTTCAACATCTCGTTTTTCCCAAGTTACATTATTGTAGGGATGTACCCCTTCTTCAGTATAAAATCGATTAAACTGCAACCCATTTGACGGATCATAATCTTGTAATAATGACACGATAATTCCAACTCATCTAAAAAAGCTTATAGAACCCCCGAGAAAGCCAACCAATCTCTTTTTTATGGGAATTTTAATCCTAAATGATGTATTTTTCAAAGAGTTTTTCTCAATAAAAACACTTTGATCAATTGCAATCGCCTCGCTAAATTCCCAAATAATGAGCTCAAGTTATTAAATAATTTCACCTATACTATATAAACAACGAAGAAGGTTTGACTGAATATAAAAATTTATGTAAAAAACTCCCCGCCCAAACCCCACAGGAACCACTAGAAGAAGTCGAAATGTGAGTAGGTTTGGCTAGACTAGTTAGAGCGGATTAAGGAGAACTAGAGTTCCTGGTTAGGAGATGAGATGAATTGCTAGAAATATTGATAGAAGGATTGATAAAATCCATTGTCTGTGAATAAAACGAATTGGAGTGAACAGTTCTACCTTTTTCAAGAATGGACGTAGTTCTTTCCACATTAGTAATCCTAGGAGAGAAATAATACTCATTGTAATGGCTGCAGCCCAGCCAAAAATCTCCCTTGCCTCAAATTCCCTTTCTACAGTTAATCCGTGAATAATAGCTGCAACAGTTGCAAGAATCATGAAACTCTGATGTAATAACAAAAGTTGAGAGCGGAAACGAGCAAATAGTCGCTTCAATGATTTTGCAAGATCTTCATTTTTTGAAGAGGATTTTCCGTACCATAGAACTCCTCGTCTAATAAAGATGTAAGTACTACCAACACCAAGTAACCCTATGGCAGCAACTCCGAATTTTTCTCCCAGTTCATTTTCATCTTCATCTTCCTCATGTTCTGCAAGTACTCCCTCTGACAGGTTTAACAACAATAAGATGAAAATAAAAACAAGTAAAATTGATTTTTTCAATTGTTTCATTCTTGTAATTTTTAGGAGATTATTAAAATTTGACATTCTAAGAGACAGAAGGGATCAAATTATGGAAAATCCTTTGATTTAGTCCTAAAGTAATAAATTATCATCTTTCATCTTGATAACACTTAACTAATTTACCTTCTTGCATCATTTTGTAAATTGAACCCAATTGACTCCACAATAGACGTCCGGTTAGAATCTAAAGCAGAAATTGAATTACCAAGATTGATAGACGTCAAGATGCATGCAATTGAAAATATTGCAATCGATTGTAAAAAATTATTATTAAAAGACAGTGCAGGTCTTATTGTAGACGATATTACATATGATATTGCTGGAAAACGGGTCGAGGATAATCTCAAAGATGCGGGTATAGATGTTCATGTTCTTCGAATTACTGGAGCTACAATGGAAGCAGTAGACAAAGCATGTGAACTTTATAAAGAAATTAACGCACAGTTTTCAGTTGCAGTTGGAGGGGGTACAGTAATTGATGTGGCTAAATATTCAAGTTTTAAGGAGAATATCCCTTTTGTTTCAGTGCCTACGGTTGCCTCACATGATGGAATATCAAGCGCTCGAGCCTCCATTAAATCAGAGAATCGGAGCTTTTCATATGAAGCAAGACCTCCGACTCTTGTTATAGGTGATGTTGATACTATGTCAAAAGCACCAAAAAGATTTGCCATATCTGGGGCGTGTGATCTTGTTTCGAATAGAACTGCAGTTCTAGATTGGTATTTATCTCAACGATTAACTGGGGAACATGTATCTGAATATGCTTCAGCTTTGGCCAATTTAACAGCTGATTCTATGATTAACTCCAGAAATGAAATTGCTATTGATCCAATTACTCGGACTTACACAGTTTTCAAGGGGTTAATTTCAAGTTCTATGGCGATGTGCATCGCTGGGACCTCCAGACCAGCAAGTGGTGGAGAACATCTTATCTCCCATCGATTGGATAAGCTCATGCAGCAGCCCGCAATGCATGGAGAACAATGCGGATTGATGTCAGTATTCACTATGTATTTGCATGGGGGTGATTGGAAGGAGATTAAAGATACTTTGGAGGTAATTGGTGCTCCAACATCTGCTAAAGCATTGGGAACAGATGAAGACACGATTCTTGAGGCAATTACTACAGCTCAAAATTCCCGACCAGACAGATATACAATATTGGCATCCGGGGTGACGAAAACTGCTGCACAGTTAGGATTAGAGAAAACGGGTATTGTTTAAAATAATTTAATCAGAAAATTATAATGCAAGTCTAAAAACTAATTATAGTATAGAATTCGATCATCTCATGGAATTTCAAAATGTTGCTGTAATTGGAGCTGGTTTAATGGGTTCAGGTATTGCTTACGTTGCTGGAGTATCAGGTAGAAATGTGACCATAGTTGATCAAGAACAACAATTTGTTGATGCTGGAATGGCTAAGATAAAGGATCAAATCAAGGAAGGAATAAGTAGAGGTAAAATGAGCCCATTTGAAGGACAAAAACTATCTGAACGTTTCAAATCAACAATTAATATGGAAGAAGCTACCAAATCTGCCGATCTCGTAATAGAAGCGGTGTACGAGAATATGGAAGTGAAGAAAAATATATTTGCTGATTTATCCAAATTTGTCAAAGAAGATTGTGTGTTAGCCTCAAATACTTCAACCTTATCGATCACTGAGATCGCTTCGGTTGTAGAAAATCCGGGTAGAGTAGTGGGGTTGCACTTTTTTAGTCCTGTTGCAGCAATGAAATTAGTTGAAATTATTAAGGGAGAAAAAACTTCAGAACAAACAGTAGATGCTATTGAAAAATTCAGTGATTCAATTGGAAAAACCACTGTAAAATGTAATGATGCACCAGGGTTTATTGTTAATCGATTAGCAATCCCATCATTGAATGAAGCAATGAAACTATTAGAAACAGGAATTGCAACTCCAGAAGATATTGATAAAGCAATGGTTATGGGATTGAATCACCCCGTAGGACCTTTTACATTAGCAGATTTTACTGGATTAGATGTGGCATTAGCTGGGATGCGTACTTTGGAAAAGGCGTTCGGTGATTTCTACAAACCTGCCGATATCCTTATCAGATTGGTGGAAGAAGGAAAATTAGGTATGAAAACCAAAGAAGGGTTCTATAAATACTAAAAATTAAGAGAAAAAATATCACCTATAATTATAATTTGACAGCATTTGAATATATTTTTGAAATAAACTATAAATCACAATACATCTTATAAACGTCATAGTGAAGCAAAATGATTTGACTTCATCAGATGTTTGGCAAATTTTACAAGCAATTGCCTTGGAGGATGGGGTTATTACACCGGAGGAGAATAAATTGATTTCAAATATAGTATTAGATGTTGAAGCCTATACAAATATGGTAGATAGGGCACTGGACGATGGGATTATCAACAAATCGGAAACAACGGAATTATTTGAGGGACGAATCGAAATTCTTGAGAAAGCATATGCAATTGCACGAGAAGATAGGAATATTAGCAAAGACGAAATTGAATTGCTAAAATCTATTGTTAATATGATATTGGAAATTGAAAAGAAAAATTAGTGGGGTATAGTTCGAGGCAGCGATGGATCATCGGGAACAATGCTTACTCTCCCAGATTGTCCCAAAGAGACTTGCTTCTGGAAATTAAACATATTACACATTCCATTTTTAATCTCAATGACTTGACCTATCTTCAGTGCATGTGCTTTTTGAGTCCCAAAAACATTCAAAATAGTCGTTCCTGTGTCATCTGCAATTAGAATATCAGTAACGTACGATAATCCTTGTCTTGTTCTAACTCTACGAGGCCCTTGTTTTGAAAGAATACGAGCCCTAAGAAATTCAATAGATTTTTCTTCATTTAACTCTTTGATTTTCATGATTAGTTCTCCATTATAAAATGTAATTTTAACAAAATGTTTTCTCTAAAACAATAAATTTGGGTTCAATTTTAAGTATAATGGTAATATTCAGCGATTTTGAAATTTGATTGTCATGATTTTTCAAGTTTCCTCTAATTTGAAGCTGTATCAACTTGATTTGTTGTGAATTTGCGACATGCAAGTATAATCTCACTTGCCAGTTTTTGATTAATACCGATATGAGTAGATAAGGTTTCTGAGCTTTCTTTCGCTATATTTGAAATGGTACGGTATTTGGAAAGAAGCATTTTTTTACGTTTAGGACCCACACCGGGTATATTATCAAGCATAGATGAAAGTCCTGATTTTTGACGTAATAATCTTTGATAAGACACTGCGAATCTATGAGCTTCATCTCTTCCAGCCATAAGTAATAATAAACCAGGTCGACTTTTTTTCTCCGATAATGGGCGGTCTCTGTCAACGAGATAAATTTCTTCTTCTCTTTTTGCCAACCCTAAAACCTTTACTTCCAAGTTGAGACTACTCAAAGACTGTTGGGCTCGTTTCAATTGTTCAGACCCACCGTCAATAACAATCAGATCGGGGATTGGGAGACCTTTTGGATCAACTCCATCTTCAATATCTCTATATCTTCGAAATACTACTTCTCCCATTGACGCAAAATCGTCTTGTCCATCTACGGTTCGAATTTTATATCGTCTATAGCCTTTTTTCAAAGGTTTTCCATTTTTGAAACGAATGCAGGATGCTACTGTATTGGTACCCAGTAAGGTTGATACATCAAATGTATCAATAATAAATGGGGGGAATTCCATTTGTAGCAATTCTTGTAAATCTGATACTCGTGCAGTCGGCAACCCTTTCTCTTTCCGTAGAAGGAACCTTCTCTGTAGATACTTCTTTGCATGGCGAATTGTCATATCTACAAGTTGTGTCTGAATTGGGGAATCTGCAACTGATACTGAATAACCTAGTGCTTGCAATTGGGGAACGATTTCTTTTGAATGCGTTACCTTGATTATAATATTTTCAAGCGAATTAGATTTAAGATCATCTCTTGAGGATCCGAATGTATTGAAGAAAAAGCTAATAACAAAATCACTCCATGCACTATCTCCTAATTCTATCTTACTAATAGCTGCAGAATCCTGACGAGCGATCCTGCCATCATCTACTTTTTGAATAGAAACTGCCAATTCTGTTTTATTTCTGGCTTCGGCAATTACAATACAATCATCAACCCCATCTATCATTACATTTTGTCTTTCAATAGTACGATTAACTGAACGAATTATATCCCGAAATTTAGCAGCATTTTCGTATTCCATATTTTCCGAAAGTTCTCCCATTCTCTCGCTTAGTGAATCTATTATTTCAGGAGTTCGTCCTTCAATGAATTGGATAACATTATCCACATTTTCACGGTATACTTTCTGATCAACTTCTATCTCACATGGTCTGAAGCAATGCAAAGTTCGACGGCGTATACATGTCTTTGCCCAAGTATCTGCATCACCAATGGTGATCTCCTTTGCACAATCAGCAACTGGAAATAGGGAAAATGCATATTTGAGAGATCGTTTGACAGCACCAACATCTGAAAAAGGTCCCAAATAGATTGATTCTTTATTATTTCGTTCTCTCGTTTTGATAAATCTTGGAAATTCCTCACCAGTGGTAACCTCAATATAAGGATAGGTTTTACCATCTTTCCATTTCTCGTTTAAGATGGGTTGATGTTCTTGGATCATATTGAATTCAAGAAGAAGTGCTTCCTTTTCAGATTCGACTTCATGGACCTCAATTCTAACTCCCTTCTCCCTAATTACTCGGCTCTTTGAGAAATCGGTTGATGGAGAGAAGTGATTCCTTAACCTAGTTCGCAGATTTTTGGCTTTTCCGACATAGATAATTGTATTTTTCTTATCATAGATAACATATACTCCATTATGAGTTGGAACACTTCTGATTTGTTTTTCAATTGAAACTAATCTCTTATCGTCATCCATGAATTAGGTTCAAATTAGCTTAAACATAATTTAATAAGAGGTTTCGCTTTAATCATAAATTCAACTGTTCGATTATTATAGACACGAGTGAGATAAAACTGAGGTTAAAGTAGAGATCAAAACATTTGCATCGGCAATAGAAAACACAAGGGGAGGTTTAATTTTGATCACATTATGGTCTGGTCCATCAACACTCAACAAAACACCCCGATCTTTCATTTGTTCAACAATGTATTTACTCATATCGGGTGCCGGAATTTTAGTTAATTTATCTTTAACAACTTCAATTCCCAAATATAATCCCCTCCCTCTAACATCACCGATAATAGGGGTTGTTATCCCTATTTCAGTTAATTTATTGAGAAGATATTCACCAACTAACTTCGAATTTTTCTGTAGATTATTTTCTTCAATCACATTTAGAACTGAAAGTCCTACTGCCATAGATACTGTGTTTCCACCCGTGGTTGAAAAAAACTCCATTCCATTTGCAAAAGCATCAGCTATCTTTCTTGTTGTGATTACTGCCCCCATGGGATGACCATTGCCAATGGGCTTACCCAAAGTTACTATATCTGGAACAACGCCATATGTCTCAAATCCCCAGTAATGACTCCCCATCCGGGCGAAACCGACTTGGACTTCATCAGCAATACAAACACCACCAGAATCTCTGATACTTTTGTAGACTTTTGGGAAATAATTAGGAGGTATCAATATTTGCCCCCCGACACCGGGAAGTGATTCAGCAATAAATGCTGCAGGGGGAGTACCATTCTGTTGCAACTGTTCGACAAGAGATGTTACATCTTCTGCATATTTACTTCCAGTATTTTCACCCTGGTATTTTCCTCTATAGGGATATGGCATTGCAACTACATGTACATTGGATGGTTTACCTTTTCCTCCTTTACTATTAAATTTGTAAGGACTGATTGAAATAGTGGCGTTAGTGTTTCCATGATACGCGTGATCCAATACAATGAAATCATCTCTTGAAGTGTAAACAGCTGCTAATCTCAAGGCAAGTTCGTTTGCCTCGCTACCCGAGTTAACAAAAAAACAGACTTCTAATTCTTCGGGGAAATAAGAAAGTAATTTTTTCGTGTATGAAACTAGGATTTCTTGTAGATATCGAGTATTTGTATTTAACACACTTGCTTGTCTGGTAAGAGCCCTAATCACGTTTGGATGGGAATGTCCGACAATTGGAACATTATTTACTGCATCAAGATATCTTCGCCCATTTACATCATAAAGATGCTGAGCATAGCCTCGGACAATATGTAGTGGTTTTTGGTAGGAGATACTCAATGCATCACTATGGTGTTTACCCCTTAATTCAGTAATTTCTTGGGTATTAATTATATTATCTTTAACATTGGAATTCACAAGATTGAGGATCAAATTAGGATCTGGGCAAAGAGAAAGCCAAATTAACTTTTCAGCATTTGAGCACACCCCCGGAAAACTCGATTCATAATTTAATAAATCCAAAATAATTTGTACGTGTACATGAGGTGTCCAACTACCATTTTTTGAAACATCCCCGATCTTAGCAAAAGTTTCTCCTCTTTTGATAATTTGACCAACATGTAAGTTTTTGATTGATGAGCTCATAAGATGCCCATATAATGTGTAAAAATGCGTATCCTCGTCAATCTGATGTTTCAAGAGTACAGTTGGACCATAATCAAGGTAATCATCATGAATTGAGACCCGATAAACTTCACCTGACATCGGAGCTTGAATTGCAGTACCTGTTTTCTTAAATAAATCAATTCCAAGATGTACAGATCTCCAAGATAAATATTCATTCTCAACCTTTTCAAAACTATCATGAATATACATCAGCCTAGACTCAGCGTAACGACCAATTACCAAATCAATTCCTTTTGATTTTTCTTCAATAATTTTTGAATAATAAGAAAGATTATCTGCATTCTGAAAACCCTGGATATCTAAACTTCCAAAGCTTAAATCAATAATCTCATAATTGTCAATATCTTCAAAGATCGATTCAAAAGATTGTGATTTTAACCATGTAATAATCTCATCTGATTTCGGGTGAGCTGTATATCCGCATGAGGAACGGATAAGATAGTATACAAAATTTGTTGAAATATCCTTTAAGTAAAACAAAGCCTTCCAAGCAGGTGTTGCTGAAATACTAATATATTCATTGTTTGGATCCAATTTTCTCTGATGTGCGGACATGGTTACGCTTACGCATAGCCTTATCAAAATCATTGAAAAAAGAATTTCGATTTCTTTTTCCTGTAATTGATGTTTTGAACTGTATCCCCGTACTATTTGCATCATGGTAGCAATTGGGTTTGGTTTGTCAAGGATTGCGTATGCTATAGCAATTGCCAAATCGGCAATTTTACTCGAATATGCAAAATCACCAAAATCAATTAGCCCAAATTTAATTTTATCAGATAATTCTGAAGGATTCTGAACAAGAACGTTGTAATTATTCGCATCACCATGTATTATACCCTTGTCAAGATCTGTAATTCGAGTTTGGAAATCCAGTTCAAATTGTCTTAGATAATGTTGAATTAAATTAGAGCGATCATTATCAACAATGTGGATAATATGCTTCTTTAATATCTCAAGACTACTTTCCATATCCCAATCAGATTTTATCTTTTCCAACTTTATATCGAGATCAGCAAGGAAGGTTCTCATCTCAGCCATAAAAACCCCAAAAGAATACATAAAATGAGCTGAATGGGGCTTGTAATTTGCATAGACAATACCAGGTAAGTAAGTCAAAACCCTGAAATAGAAAGATGTACCTAGTTCAGAATAAATATTGGTGATTTCAGCTTGGTTTACACTTGATATTATGTTAGATACCAATTGATTATTTTTTGATTGCAGATGATTAATTATTTTATTTTGTGCTTCAAGATATTCCCCGTTATCATTAAGATTGGCAATCTTGCATACAAGTTGAGTTTGGTCATTTGTAGATAACAAGAAATTCTGATCTCTATAACTTGGTAATGATTGGAGATTTCCACTCAGTTTGTATTCTTTAGACAGATGAGACAAAATGTCTACTTCTTTGAACACGGGTTTTGAAACATCAACTGGATTCAAAATAAATTCAACTATAGTTAGAATAAATAATATATTGTTTTCTATTTCTGTTTCACAATACAAGTATGACTAATTATACATCCAAAAGTGGTTTTAGATATTTCGCAGTATAGCTCTTTCTACTTCTAATAATGTCTTCGGGTACCCCTTTTGCTATAACTTTTCCACCTTTTTCTCCCCCATCTGGCCCTAGATCAATAATGTAGTCAGCATTTTTTATTACATCAAGATTATGTTCGATAATTAAGATAGTATTACCCCTGTTAACTAAAGTGTGTAACACCTCGAGGAGTTTTTTAACGTCATGCTGATGTAAGCCAGTCGTGGGCTCATCTAATAGGATAAGTGTTTTTCCAGTTACTTGCTTACTAAGTTCCTTTGATAACTTAATCCTTTGCGCTTCTCCTCCTGATAAAGTGATTGCAGACTGACCAAGTGTAAGATATCCACATCCTACCGCCTCCAAAGTTGATAATATTTTCTTAATTTTTGGAATATTAGTAAAGAACTCCCTAGCTTGGGTTATTGTCATTGCTAAAACTTGAGAAATGTTTTTTCCTTTGTAATCGATCTCAAGTGTCTCTTTATTAAATCGTTTACCATGACAAACCTCACAATCAACATACACATGACCTAGGAAACTCATTTCGATTTTATTATAACCGTGTCCTGAACAAGATTCACATCTTCCTCCTTTAACATTAAAGGAAAACCTTCCTTTAGCAAAACCTCTAACTTTCGATGATGCTAAAGAAGCAAAAACATCTCTTATATGATCAAAGACCTTGGTATAGGTTGCAGGATTACTTCTTGGAGTCCTCCCAATAGGACTTTGATCAATCATAATAACCTTGTCTAAATTTTCCATTCCTTCTATAGCTCTATGTTTACCAGGTCTTGCCGTTGCATTATGGAAATTTCTAGCTAAAGCTTTCCATAATATTTGAGTTACTAAACTTGACTTACCCGAGCCCGAAACCCCAGATACAACGACCATCACACCTAATGGAATGTCTACATTAATGTTTTTGAGATTATTTTCCTTCAAACCTTTAAGCTTTAACCAATTACCATTTGGTTCCCTACGGTGCTTCGGAACATCAATTTTCCAATCACCTCGCAAATACTTTCCAGTAATAGAATCTTCAATAATTTCTATTTCATCTGGAGTACCATATGCAACTATCTCTCCACCTTGAGCGCCAGCGCCAGGTCCTATATCAAGAATATAATCTGCTTTCCTTATGGTCTCTTCATCATGCTCGATAACAACGACTGTATTTCCAAGGTCTCTGAGCTCATGAAATGTTCTTAATAAGCGTTCATTATCTCTCTGATGTAAACCTATGCTAGGCTCGTCTAGTACATATAAGACACCCACCAATTTTGATCCGATTTGGGTAGCTAGTCTGATTCTTTGTGCCTCACCACCGCTCAGTGTACCTGATCTCCTATCGAGTGTTAAATATTCTAATCCAACATCTTTGAGAAAACCTAATCGTCCATTAATTTCCTTTAGTACCTGTTCTGCAATGATCATTTCTCTCTCAGTTAATTCTAATTCTTCAAAGTAATCAAGAGCTTCAAGAATACTCATTTGATATACTTCATGTATATTCTTTTCACCTATGAGTACACCCAAGATTTTAGGTTGTAATTTTGCACCATTACAAGTAGAGCAGGTTAGATTAGTCATAAATTTTTCATAATACTTACGAGCATTGTCTGATTTAGTCTGTCTATGTCTTCTTCGAATAACATTGATTAAGCCTTCTGTTTTCCTGTTACTTTCATATTTCCAGCTTCGATCATTGCTTGTGTTTTCAAATGTGAACTTAATTGCTTTATCAGATCCATAAAAAATAGCATTGAAGGCTTCTTTGGATAAATTATCTAAAGGAGTATCCAAATCATACTTATAATGTTCGAGAACCGTAGATAGTGATCTTTTACTCCATGTATCTGATTCTGCAGAGTAGAATCTGATTGCCCCCTCATTTACACTTAATCCCATATCTTCTATCAGAAGCTCAGGATCTGCTTCAAGAACATATCCGAGACCGGCACAACTTTTGCATGCACCCAATGGATTATTGAAAGAGAACATTCTTGCGTGAAGTTTTCCAATTGATATGCCACATTCCATACAACCTGCAAATTCATTGTACATGACAGAATTAGTTTCAGCATCTTCATCTTTGTATTCGATCAACACTCTCCCCTCAGTCCTTCTCAATGCAAGTTCAACAGCTTCGTTTAGTCTGGTTTCAATACCTTCTTTTATTTTAATTCGATCAATTACTGCAGAAATATCATGTTTGTACTTCTTATCCAATTTCGGAATCTCATCATCAAGTAATACTTCAAAACCATCAACATCAAGTCTATTGAAACCCTCTTTCTTTAATTCTTGAAACAGTTTGAAGAAAGTTCCTTTTTCCTTGATTACTATTGGAGCTACAATCCTAATTCTTGTTGACTCTTTGCCATCATTTTCCATTATTGCCTCGACAATCTCTTGTGAGGTCATACCTTTGATCTTTTTACCACAATTTGGGCAATGAGGTACACCAATTGAGGCAAAGAAAATCCGAAAATAATCCGAGAGTTCAACTGTCGTAGAAACAGTAGAACGGGGATTCGATGATCCTGTCTTCTGTTCTATAGAAACGGCAGGAGAGAGCCCAGTGATTGATTTAACCTTTGGCTTTTCCATTTGTCCGAGAAACTGTCTGGCATATGATGATAAAGATTCAACAAATCGTCTTTGACCCTCTTTGAATAATGTATCAATTGCAAGTGAACTCTTACCAGAACCTGAAAGTCCAGTAAAAACCACAAAACGATTTCTTGGAATTTTGGTTGAAAGTGACTTCAAATTGTGTTCTGAGGCTTCCTCGATTATTATCCAATTCATTGGATCATCATTAGGAATAGGTAGTTGTTTTGAAGTCAATATCTTGGTCATAAATCAAACTCACGTACGCAAATGATGGTGTACTCTAGTCAAATAAAAGAAAAATGATAAGGACAATAAAAGTGAAGAATAGTATTTTAGATCCTTATTCACAATTTTAGAAATTACGTTGAATCATAATATTATCTGAGAATATATAGTGAATAAATTTCGAGATGGAATTTTGTTTCACTTTGAAAAAATATTTAATCCGTTAATTTTCGAGATCGAAACTTAAAAACAATTAAGATTGCAAAAAAATGTATCATAGGTGTTGGATAAAGAGAATCAGTTGTGTTGGTCTCATTTAAAGATTCCTTCGTTGAGTTTGTTAATTCAGTCTGAGAAACTGTTGTAGAGGAAACCGTCGATGAAGAAACTGTTGTTAGACTCGAACTAATTGGTGGAGCAATAATATCCGCAGTTGTAAGATGGATTTGCTCTGCAATTACCTGATGACCCAGATCATTAATATGACCGTCTCCTTCAATGAAGTATTCTGTGTGATTTTCAAAGGTATCATGAAAATCTAACAACAATAAGTCGAAATCATTTGCGATATCCACGTACATTTGTCGATCCTTCTGATAATCGGCAATATCTGCGTCTGTAGCGGTTAATAACCAAAGACCCCAATTGAAGTTAATCATGAAGACTTGTTTTATGGTGTTGTTTACATCTAATTGGTCAAGAGTTTCAAGAAAATATCTATATGATTGATTTAATTTACCGCCTCGACCTGTAACGACATCATTTCCTCCAAGATAAATAAAAACATAATTTGGTTCATATTTAATGACGTGTTCTGCTATCATTGTAGGTTTTTCAAAATATGAAAACATCCCCCAGCCCGCATGTCCCTCATTAACTAAATTGGCGTCTTGCCAAGGATCACCGAAAGAACTTAATCTAGATACGTAGCTCACATTTGCTCGATATCCTTCCTCTGTATTCGATGCACCAACAAATACGATAGTTATCGGATCAGTAGAAGTTTGTGCTTGCGTTATTGGTAGTTTGAAAGAATGATTGGTTAATGATATGATAAGTAATAATAATAAAAATGATTTTTTCATCTAATGGAACCCCATTATAGTTAGAACTGAACGATTAATAAAATAATAATTAAAGATTTTGTACAACAGACAAATTGAAGTAAGAATTACTAAATTTTGATTTAGAGATATCGTAATTATTACAGTAATCCTGTACAGAAGGTTATATTTATAGATTTGTTGTTAATTATTCTTTTCTGCAATTAATGTTTGTTCCAACTCTCTGATTTTATCCCGTAATTCAGCTGCAAGCTCAAATTCAAGATTATCGGCGGCTTCACGCATCAATTCTGAAAGATCATTAATTAAATCCACGATCTCCTTGGATTTCATCTGATCTCTGATCTCGATTTCAGGCATTCCTTTAGTGTTTTTCAAAGTCTCTAATAGAGAAAATAGTCCTTTAACAATGGTTTTAGGCTCAATTCCATGCTTTTTATTATATGCTTTTTGTTTTTTCCGTCTCCGATTGTTTGTAGTAAGAGCCACTTGCATAGCTTCAGTCATTTGGTCACCATACAAAATTACTGTTCCTTTAACATTTCTTGAGGCTCTTCCCATTGTTTGAATGAGGGAACGAGCGGATCTAAGAAAACCTTGTTTATCGGCATCTAAAATTATTACTAAGCTTACTTCTGGTAAGTCTAATCCTTCTCTTAATAGATTGATTCCTACTAATATATCAATATCTCCAGATCGAAGCTCATTGAGGATTTGGATCCGATCAAGGGTATCAATATCACTGTGCATATATCTTGCCTTAAAACCTGAATTAACAAGATAATCCGACAAATCTTCAGACATCCTTTTGGTGAGGGTAGTAATTAATACCCGATCACCAGCATCAATTCGTTTTGAAACTTCTTCACTTAGATCATCAATTTGGTTTTTGGTTTTTCTAATTATAATTTCAGGATCAATTAATCCAGTAGGTCTAATTATTTGTTCTACAACTCTAATTGATTTCTGTATTTCGTAATCAGCTGGTGTTGCACTCATAAATAGTGTCTGAGGCATTCTTCTCTCGAATTCTTCCCACCTTAAAGGTCGGTTGTCATAGGCACTCGGTAACCTGAAACCATGGTTGACTAGATTCAATTTTCTTGAGAAGTCTCCTCCATACATTCCATGAATTTGAGGGATGGTTTGGTGGCTTTCATCTATGATTAGGAAATAATCTTTTGGAAAGTGATCCATTAATGTGTATGGGGGATCCCCCGGATTACGATTATCGAAATGACGCGAATAATTTTCTATACCCCCGCAATAACCAGTTTGCTCAAGTTGTTCAATGTCATAATTAGTTCTTTGGATTAATCTTTCAGCAGCGACTAGATTATTTGTTCTTTCCAGCTCTGATCTCCTTTCAACAAGTTCTTCTCTTATCGCTTGAACTGCATGTCCCACCATATCTTCTTTGGTCAAATATTGAGTGGCTGGGAAAATAACTATCTCATCAAGTTTTGAAATTCGATCTCCAGTAAGTGGATCAAATAAACTAATTGTTTCTAGCACATCATCAAAAAATTCTAATCTTATTCCTTCATCTTGGTACACAGGCATGATTTCAATTCTATCACCTTTTGCTCTGAAAGTTTTCATCTTGAAATCAAATTCGTTTCTTTTGTATTGAATTTCTACAAGTTTGTTTAATAATTCCTGCCTTCCAAATGTCATACCGACATTCATTGGAATTGTTGCGCTCCTGTATGTCTCTGGTAGTCCTACATTGTATATACAAGAGACTGAAGCCACAACAATGACATCACTTCTCTCTGCAAGAGACCTTGTGGTTGAATTTCTTAGTTTTTCTATTTCATCATTTATATTGAAATCCTTTGCAATGTAGAGATCTTTTCCGGGCATATATGCTTCCGGTTGGTAATAATCATAAAATGAAACGAAGAATTCAACTGCGTTTTTGGGGAAGAAAGTTTTAAACTCTGCAAATAGTTGAGCAGCTAATGTCTTGTTAGGTGCAATAACTAAAGTTGGTTTGTTCAATTTTGCGATCACATGGCTTGCACTGAAAGTCTTCCCGCTACCCGTGACTCCAAGAAGTGTTTGGTGTTTTGCATGTGTTTGGAATCCTTCCACAAGTTTTTCAATAGCCTGAGGTTGATCTCCTTTTGGAGTCATTGTAGTCTCAAACATGAATCGAGATGGATATTGTTGAACACTTTTTTCTACTTCAGTCTCTTTCATATGCCTTGAAATCCTTAAATAACACAGATTTCTACTCCTTAATAAGACAATAGGTCTTTCTTAAAACTGAAAGATTACTAATAATTTGCGATCAATCGATTTTAACTTTATCCAATATTCAAAAATCTTTATTTCTCATGGCTTCTGCTTGGGTTACAAGTTCGTCAGCAATGAAAATGGGTGCATCGTTCACTACTGCAAGTAAAGTTGCGTGAGAAGGTATCATTTGAATAGATAGTGATCTTTCAAAGCCTTCAGGGATTAGATTTATTGTAGCTTGATAGACATCTTGACCTGGAAGAAGGAGATCAATTTCAATTTTTTCAACCAGCGATAATTCTCCAATTAGTTCATGTATCTGTAACCTTGAATCTGAGGAAGATTGATCTGTGATATGTGCAGCAATGTTTCTTGCAATATCAAATGGTATGTTTACCATAAAAAACTCGCGAGCATCTTCAAGCTCAAAACGTAGTATAGGCTTCGTATTCTCATCAGGCAGTCCATCACTTGTCGCAAGAGTTAAGATTTGGACGTTGATTACCTTGAGGAAATTTTCCGCCATACTTTTAATTGTCCCCACCAATAAAAAAAAGGCTTGGTAACAGTTATTCATAAACTTGCTAAACTTGAACAAAATTATACATTATAATTTTATTAGATTTGTTTTTTATTTATGATTTAGTCTGGTTTTAACAGATCAATTGATACTTTAATTTTTTTTCACTTGCAAGCAACTCTGCTAAAGATTCTTATAGCGATTCGTAATAATATTAACTATCATGGTGCACAAAGCATACAAATTTGAATTAAGACCCTCCAAAATTCAATTGGGGGATCTTATCAACCATGCTGGTTGTGCACGTTATTCCTATAACTGGGGATTACAGCAACGAAATATTCGTTACAAAGCCACAGGAGAGAAACTTAATGCCATCAAACTGCATAAAGAGCTGAACAAACTCAAACAAAGCTCTTTGTCATGGATGTATGAAGTATCTAAATGTGCACCCCAAGAAGCACTACGTGATCTTGACAGAGCATTTGCCAATTTTTTCAAAGGCATTAAGCTTGGAAAAAAAGTTGGCTATCCCAAATATAAAAAAAAGGGGAGACATGATGCTTTTCGATTGACTGGCAGCATTAAGGTACTATCGAATAGTAATCTCAATCAATTGGATCAGGTACAACTGCCAAGGATTGGTAGGATTCGAGT
>JAAFKL010000352.1 GCA_021399405.1 Candidatus Heimdallarchaeota archaeon
AGCGATTTCTGTAAAATTCTTCCCAATGACGGGATTTCGGGTCTGTTAAATCTTGTATCCAACTCATTTTAATACCTCGCTGTAACGCGATTACGTCGCATAAAGAATATTATTACCACAAAAAACAGTAAAACATAGAATACTTCGTCCCAAGGAATTTCAGTTTCCGCTGTTATACCTAATAGTGTGATCAGGTTATCTTCTGCTCCAATGCTATCACCAGTTATTGTAAATATGTAAGGGCTGGTGTGATAATTTTCATGATAAGATAATGTATCACTGCTCTCACTACCTGCTACAAAGAAAGAATATTGACTATTTACTTGCCAACTAATATCATCAGTATCATCTGAAGTTAGTGGTATTGTAAATTCTACCACAGTTTCTCCATTTGATTCCTGTCCTTTAGCAAATTGAAGGGATTCATATTGATCATCATCAATTTGAGGTGGCACTTGACCGGTAGAATGATAATCGCCTATTGAGAAAACTCCGTCTGAATCTACAGAGGCAATAATCATATTAGCCCCCGTCATTGCATTACTTTGATATGTTTCATCATTCATTCCAAACGCAATAAAACCTGTTAACTTTGCAACTATTCCAACAGATAGGTGGGTATTATTGTGAGCCCAAGATAATTCTGCCATTACAAATTCATTTTTGAAGTTCCAAATTGCAATTGATTGGGGATATTCATCTTGATTTACAGCACCATCGGCTGTAATCAAACTTAAATCTGCAGAATATAACATTATTTCACTATCCTGTCCAGAGACAGGGTATAACAAAGTCATACACAACAACAGCGTAACTATTGATAATTGAATGCGTTTACTCATTTTGTGGCACCTATAAAAATGTGATAATGGGATTAACTATAAAGTGTATATAAATTTATTTTGAGTAAAAAATGCATTAGAAATAAAGATATAAAATAAATAGCAATTATGACATATTCCTTTAGTATCATTTATTTTAACAGTGGAAAGTCAGAACTATGGTCAAATGAGTTGAGAAAAATTAAAAAGCTCAATAAATGTATAATTTTTGAGTAATCTTTGAATAATTTATTTGATATTTCATTCTTACCTTGATAATCGTATTTTGGAACATGTTTTACATCGATTATTATTTTGGTGTTTGAAAATAATAGTGCAAATTAAATTGTTAGGATCTAATTAGAATAGATTCTTAGCACCGAAATTAAATTGAAATAATAATCTGTAAATCATATTAATTTAATTTAAAATACCAATTACTTATATCAACTAAACATACTAAAGATTGAAGAATTTTTATTAGAAAGAGTTTGGCTTCAGCTATGAATGGATTTAACTTTACTGATGAGATGAAAATTAAATTTGAAGCAATTATATCAGATGATATGGCACAAACAAAAACTCCTGGGATGAGCATTGCAATTGTAAAAGATGATCAGATTATATATAATGGTAATTTCGGGGCATCTAATTTGGAAAAGCGACTTGAAACAAATGGAGATACTTTGTATCGAATCGCCAGTGTAACGAAATGTTTTGTCAGTTTAGGAATACTGATATTAGAATCTCAAGGCAAATTAGATATTAATGATCCAATCTCAAAATACATCCCAGTTACTTTGGGGAACAAGAATGATCCGATTACTCTACATCATTTGATGACACACACATCGGGTATTCCTGATGTAGTGTACTCTATCCATGAATTCCATAATTATGAGAATAAGGAGACTGAAATGGAATTCCCCCACATCCCAATGACTAGTTGGGAAGATTTCTATCGTCACATCAATGGTGCATCTGAATATCTTCAAAAACCTCCAGGAGAACATCTTCATTACCAAAATGATGGTTATGGCATGTTGGGACGAATTATTGAGGTAGTGTCGGGTTTATCCCTAAATGATTTTACAACAAAATATATTCTAGATCCACTTGAAATGAATCGATCAACCTTCCTTCAGTCGGTTTTCAGTGAATTAGACAATGTTGCCACACCTTATATTATGTCTAATCAAAAGAAAAGAATTGTAAAAAGCACATACGAACAAGATAATGATATATTTGGATATGCTGCAGGAGGATTACTAAGCTCCGTAAAAGAAATGGCAAATTATTTGATATTCCACATGAATCATGGAAATTTCAAAGGTAATCAAATTTTATCTTCTGAAAAACTAGAAGAAATGTACAAATTTCACTTTGTAGAAACACCTATGAATCGATTGTTTGGTGCTGGTGTGGGTACTTTTGGTAAATCCGGTTATGGATATGGTTTTGGTCTCTATGAAGATTTTTATGGTTACAAATTAGTTCACCATTCAGGTAGTTGGATCGGTTCCAGTGCATGGTTGGCATTTATCCCTGAATTAAAAATTGGTATTATATCTCTTGCAAATAAACACCCAAGTCCTCGGATGTATGCACTTGCGGCTTTATCAATGATGATTGGTAAAGATCTAGAAAAAGATTTCCCACTTTTGAAATATCAAGCACATTTGAAAAAACTTAGTGGACACTATGAGAGCTACAAGGGGTCATCAAGTTTCAAAATATTTCCAAAGGACGGCACGTTATGGATTAAATTGAATCAATTTGAATATGAGATACCTCTTATGCCTTTCATTGATAAAACTGAAAGCCCAATTACATTTGATTATTACTATCTTAGTGATGCAGGAGGGAAAGAACCATTACAATTTTCCATTGTTAATGATGAAATTTGGTTTGATCTTGAAAGAATCAAAGCTAAAAAAGTAAAAGATCTATAATAATCGGTCATATTAAGCTCTAGCCTCATAATAATTCGGACACATTCGACATAAAATCAGTCTAAAACTTCATACAAAATTACATTCATCCCGAAAACCCTTAATCATTTGAAGTTAATGATGATATGTAGTGCCAGACGGGTCAACATACCACAAAATTATCTTCGCAGGATTGGCTGCAGTTGGTAAAACCTCAATTTACAAATCAGTAATTGAGAACGTGGATTTGGAGGAAATAGAAAATCTTCTTCCCACTCGTGGGATCGAGAGGAAGTTCCATAGTATATCAGGTCATAATTTAGTATTTTGGGATCTTGGTGGACAGGATGTTTATAGATCTGGTTACTTTCAGGACCCTCGAATCTTTGCAGAAACATCATTATTGATTTATGTTCTTGATATTCAGGACAAAGAAAGATTTGATGACTCAGTAGAATATTTGCTGCAAATTTTAATGACTATCAAAAATCTTGGAAGTCCGCCTCGAGTTTTTGTTCTTATTCACAAATATGATCCTGAAAAGATGACGGAGCTCAGATATAATTTACTTGAAGCCTCGAGTATACTCAAAGAAGCAAACAAGTTTCCATCAATGGAGATAACAAAATTTGCAACTTCAATATATAATGACAATCTAGATTCTGTAGTTGAAAGTATTCTTAAAGAGATAATTCCTAATTTTTCAAATGATATGCTAAGTAAAACTCATGAATCCTCCTTTGCTCCAGCAACTGAAGAAGAAAAGTCGATATTTATGTCTGATCAAGTGGTTTCAGGGATGGAATTTTCATTATCCAAGGATAGTGAGAAAAGCGATTTTCAAAAAGAGTTAGCTAAACATATCGATATGATTAAAGGTCTTATGGGTGAAGATTCAAAAGAAAAGAACTCCGAATCTGAAGAAGAGTAATTTTTTCAAATTCGCAATAATTTAATTCCCCAGCATATCAATTATTGTTTCTGTGGTTGTATCATAATGATTTGGTTTTTTATAAGCTCGTGCAAATAACATAGCCCCTTCAATTGCTGAAGATATGAACAATGCCATTTCAATGGGTTTTTTAGAAAATTTAAATTCTCCGCTATCACGCCCTAATTCTAAAATTTTACTGAGCCATTCCATATAATAATCAAACAAAATCCTCAATTCATTTTCCATTTCTTTTGGAATACTATTTATCTCTGCACTTAATACAGCAGCAGGACAAATATAATCATTTTTCAGACCAGTTTTAAAAAATGCGAAATAGTGTTCCAATCTTTCCCAAGGATCTTGAGTTGATTTGTCCAATTTCTTGGTCAAGTAAATTACTTTCTCTTTGTAATTTTCCACGGCTGCAATTCCAAGTATTTCTTTTGACTCAAAGTGATAATGAACACTGGCTTTCTTAATCCCGACCTCTTTGGCGATATCATTAAAACTGAAGGAATTGTAACTTTTGGATCTAATGAAATTGAGTGCAGTATTCAAAATCTTTTTGCGGGTGTCTTCTTTGGTTACTGTACTCATTCTTTCAATAATATTTATATGAGGGACTTATTAAATTGTATTGTTTTACCTACTAGTAGGTAGATGAATTTTGCATAATTATTTTATCTGTGATGAATCAATTTAAATAAGCAAGCTACCTACCAGTAGGTAGGTAAAAAATGGCGGTAAAAAACTCACAAACTGAAATTGATTATGTAAAACAAATGAAATCTAACAAACTCCCTTTTGCAGTCCGAGCAATGCGATCGTATATTAAATTTCTCAACAAATTCTCTAAGAAAAGAGCTACCAAATTAGTAACCAAGTTATTTTTAACTCCGCAAAGGAAGGTTTTGAGGGATGATCAGCTAGAGTATTACAATTCCGGGCATTCAGAATTTATTAAATACAATGACCAAGACGTATTTGTATTTACAAAAGGTGAAGGTCCAAGAGTTATGCTTGCACATGGTTGGGGTTCAAACTCATACATTTTCAGATTCATAATAGATTCACTTGTAGAATCAGGTTTCTCAGTAGTGACTTTAGATTATCCTGCACATGGTCAATCAACTGGTAAACAAACAAATTTACCTGAGACATCTGAGTTGGTAAAATTATTATCTCAAAAGTACGGTCCATTAAAGGCCGTTATTGCATATTCCTTTGGTGGACCAACAGCAATTCGAGCAATGGAGATAGGTTTAGAAACTGAAAACTTAGTTCTACTTAGCTCACCATCAAAAATAGAGTCAATATTCAATCCCTTTTTCGATTTATTAGACATCAAGCCGGAACTGCAAGAGTTGTTCATACAAGAATTAGTAGCTCAAACAGGAATCAATAGGAATAGAATATCTCCAATGGATATGCAATATGATAAATCTGTAAGAACGTTAATAGTTCATGACAAAGATGATGAAATTATTTCAGATGTAGATGCCACATTAATTCATCACGAATTGAAGAATTCAAGATTAATATTTACTTCCAAGTTGGGTCACCGTGGAGTTCCACGGGCTGAAGAAATTGTTAGTGAGATAACCAGTTTTCTTGTTACCCCTGAACCTAAAATTCAGGCCTAATTCTTCATCACTTTCAATTTTTATACAAAATAAATTTGTAAAAAATTAAGATACCCCTCCCTGTACAAACGATTTGAGGAAAATCATCGAGGGAATGAAACGAGTTTGATCACTTATTTAGGGGTGGATGAAAGTGGGGGGAGGGAATGTCGATCAAAATTAATTGACCGACAGCTAAGTATATTATTGGAATTCTTATTAATAAACTCTCATTTCGGGGATTCTTACTAATAGTCTTCACATTGTTTGTACATTTACACTGTGAAGTTTAGTTAATCTAACAAATTAATTATAAAATTGGTTACCAAATTATAATAGATTATTTTACGCCTTGAAAAATTGATGAGGAGTATTCAATTTCTGAACCACCAAAATTCTTGGTGAACTCATACTCATCGATTGCCTTCACATCTTTAAATCCCGCTGCTTTCAACATTTGAATATAGTTTTGTTTTGTAGTTCCCGCATAGCATCCACATACCGCATCAACATTACTTGTTAATTCTTCTGAGGGTGTATCTTTCACAACAAGATCCGAGAATACAATTCGACCTCCTTCCTTGAGAATTTTATATGAGCTAGCAAATACATTTTCTCTATTATCTGCTAAATTTACTACACAATTACTGATAATCAAATCTGCTGTTTCAGCGTCAACAGGAATGTCTTCAATGCTCCCTTTTCTGAATTCGACATTTGGAATTTCAGATTCTGATGCATTTTTATTTGCTAGCTTGAGCATATCATCTGAGAAATCAATTCCGATAACATGACCAGTTTCACCAACTTCTCTTGCAAAATTCAATGCATCTCTCCCTGGACCTGATCCTAAATCAACAACGGTCTCGCCTTCTTGAGGTTTAGCAAATCCCATAAGGTCTTTGTCGCTGCCTAGAGTTGGTATGTTTTGACTTAAATCCTTTAATTCAATTACTCCTTCATCATCACCGCAACATGAAGATTCCGTTGTTGTACGTACTTGCTCACCCTCACAACATGCAGATTTGTTACCCGCAAGTAACTCTTTTGCAATATTTGAATAGGTCTCATTTACAGATCCACTAAGTGTAATCTTTCTTGGTTCGTTGATGGTTTCACTTTTTACCATAAGATATGTTTAGTGTGGACATTTATAATATATATCCTACTTTTCTACTATGTAAAAGTAGATAGTTCTTTTATTAAGATAAAACAATTAAATGTATGAATAACAAAATATCCCTTTCAGAATTATTAAGCCAAACTGGTTTTTTTCAGTCAATTCATGATGTCAAAGTCCTCACGCATATTGTTAAGAATCCTCTGAAAGATACCGTTAAAGATATTTGTGACGAGACAGGTTTGCCTGATTCTAAAGTCTATCCTGCACTTAATCACCTTAAAGAATTAGGATTAGTTTTGAAAGATTCAAGCCATCGACCCGCTCGATATAGCTTTACAGATCCACAAGCGTTGAAAGAGTTTCTTCAATCTAATTTTGACTTAGAAGTTGAAAATCGAAAGAAAGGAATCTCATTGATTAACAAACAAATTGTTAACTTATGGAATTCAGATGAGCCCGAACTTGGACAAGTAGCCTATCTCTACCGTGGTAATGCTATCTACGATGAAATTTTGAGGATAATGAAAAATTCACGGGACAAAATTGTATTAATCCTTTCTGAAAGCTTTGAACCATTTTTGGAAACCATAATTTCCGAAATTCCGAAACTAACTGCTAGAGGTGTGAAAGTGGAATTGGCTATTCCAAATGGACTAACTACTGGTTTAGAGAATTTCATAGGATCCCCTGAAAACCTTCTAAAGTTAAAAGTCTCTGTGACATTATCAAATAGTTATATTGTTCGCGATGGGAAAACTATGCTCAATATAATTCATAGAAGAGAAGAAAGCGTGGCGATGTTGACTAACGATAAGCTCTTGGTAAAATATATTGCATCGTGTTGGAATGATACTTCTTGTTGTATTGACCGTACGAATTTCCTAAATGAAAAGAATATACTTAATCTCGAAGTGCTTGAACGTTAATCTTCATAATAACCTAATATTTCATTTCAAGGCATGAAATCCTCAATTAACCGTTTACCCGTTTGGTTAAACTCATTTTTGAGATCTTTAAATAATAATAATAACCTATTTTTTTCTTTTTCATCAAAGAACTCATCTTCAAGAGATGTATCGACCAAAATTGAGGCAATCCCAGCAGAAGTGATATTTATTGAAGCATCTCCTCGAGCTTCCGGTGGGGGCTTTGAGAGCAATAAACGGTTCAAATATTCTTTGTGTGCAGAGAGCATTTTGATACCGTCATGCGGGTGGTAACTTTTCGGGCTACTAATTTCTCTCATAAAAGTATCTATGGCATTTTTGTTTGGTGCAAAGACATTTCTTGATATTACACCCTTCAATAATGCTTGTAGAGAGTCTGATTCTTCTATCAGCGTGAAAGGAATGATTGAAATCATTTCGTTAAAAGTTGCATCAACCTCACTGTCAAATATTTTTGGAGCATCCATAACGCGCTGTAGTATTTCTATGGGTAAAGCTATCATATTTATTTCTCTGAAATCAGTAGTGTACGTACCTTTATCAAGAGAAAATTCCGTATAAAACACTGCTGGACCTGTGAGCAAGAAGATATCTTCCCCAAATTTGTCTTGCTTCTCTAGAATATCGTAGGACAGCATTACTATTGTGTCTTTCGTTAATTCCAGAACTGGTCTGTTGAGATAGAATCCTTTTGTCTGATATTCGAGAACTTTGCTCCATGATGGAATGATAATTAATGAATTTAGCTCTTTACTCTTCAGTTCTGATAAACGTGCGTCTTTCAATTCTTTTGTAATTGATTCAATTTCCTCATCAATATTCAAAATATATTGTTGCAGGTCTTCCTCAGACACAAAACCTTTCTTGGCGAATCCATGTTCTGACATGAAACGAAATATCTCTCGAAGCTTGAAATCACCAAGTTCAAGCTGATCGAAATTAGCGTCACTTTGGTAGTATCCCTTCAGAACATTGAGATATCTAATTGTGTTTTCACCTTCGAGATACGTATCACTATTTTCGACATCAAGCTTTTTCAAAACTGTTCCCTCAAGAATAACTTATAACGTTCTTAGGTTGTTAGGATACTTAAATTGTAGGTCGTTGTATGTTTAAAATTTGTAATTCCAACTAGTTTAGCAATTGTATCTCGAAGGAAGCAATATTACATCTGTTTTTCTGATTATTTAGATACAATATCTATTTTCAATTACTGATGTAATCAAATTTAATCTATCAATCGATTGTATTTATATTAAAGTAAGTGATAAATACATTTATGGAACAAGAACAAGTACAAAAGAAGAAGAAAAGTTTAGCTAGAAAAATTGGAGAGAAATTCGGTCGAGGGCCAGATGCTGATGAGCTGATGACTGAAACATTAAGTGATCTGACTGATATTGTGGGTTCTATGAAGCTTGTATTCGAGGACTTTGAAGATGGATATGAGAAGCAATTGGATGAAGAAAGATCATCGTGGCAAAAATTACAATCCAAATTACCTGGTTTTCTTCAAGCAAGTAAAATGAAAACTGAGGAAAAAAGGTTCAATCGGATCAAATCAAACAAATCCAATTTGGGAGAACTTGAAGATAATCTCAAAAAATTAGAAATGATAATCAGTTCAGGTCAAACCAACTTGGAAGTTTTAGGTCAAGCCGCATTAAATGCTGCCGTACCGGGTGAATTATCGAGCAAGTCAATGAGTGAGTTTGAAGATCGATTACAAACGATGGAACAAAACGTTTCTTCCTCAATGAACGATATGGGTGCACAGATTTCATTAATCAAATCTGCTTTGGACAATATGGCAGGTCAATTGGATGAACAAGGTGTTACTTTAGAAAATATTGATGAGAAGATTGATACAATCGATGGTAAACTTGACAAAGCCCAAGAAATGTTAGTTAAAATATCACGAAAACTAACTGGGAATCGCGTAATAATGCTCGTAATTGCAGGAACTGCAACTGCTGTAATATTAAACAAACTCGTACTCTCATAACTATATCCAAAATGATAAATTGAAGTCTGTTTTTTACAAATCTTATTTTGATAATAATCACAATCCACCGATATGTTAATAGAGGTTGCTAAGTGAAGAAGATTAACAAAAAGAAGGTCGTTGCCTTGGAATTTATATAACTAACAATTTAAGAAATGAAAACGAGATAGTGGAACTTACAGTAACACAAGCAAAGGTTTCAAAGGTTATCCTAATGGAGGTCATCCTATGAAAAAAACCAATCTAACACCTATTAATCTTCGGATTTTGCAAAGCATAGTAAAATCAAAGACAACTGAGGTAGCTCTGTTGGCTGAAAAGCTGAATATGGATAGAGGTAGGTTAGAGGGTGGTATTGCAACTTTAGTTGAGAATAAGTTGATAGATCGGGTTGTAAAAACAACTGTTTTTCATAATCTAACCAAACGTGGTATAGAAGCAAGTAATGGACTTGTTGAGCGAAAAATCATCAATATTTTGATTAAAAGTCCCATTAACATGAAAGATCTCAATACAATGGAAGGTTTCTCAAAAGGGGATGTGCCTGCAGGAATAGGTATCCTCCGAAAATCGGGAATCATCAAAATCAACAAAGGATTAGTTGAAATTATAGATCGCAAAATTGCATCTAAATTTTCATTGGATGTACAATCAGCTTTGTCTGATCTTGCAGGAATCAAAGACTCAGTTGATAACAAAATTGCTGATTTGCTTCTTGCACGAGGTTTCATTGAAATTGAAGAGAAAAATGTAACAACAATATCTACTTCAATCACGGAAGAGGATTTGAAATCAATCAAATCTGTTGATGAGGTCAGTAAACTCACGCCAAAGTTAATATCCAGTGGCGAATGGCAAAATGTAAGTTTCAAACCATATTCTTTGAACACTAAACCGAGAACAATTTATCCCGGTAAGTACAATCCATATAAGCAGTTTCTAGATCATTTACGTGTAAAACTAATTGGACTAGGTTTTCAAGAAATGAGAGGGCCACTTGTAGAGCAAGAATTCTGGAATTTTGACGCTCTTTATGCACCTCAAGATCATGCTTCACGGGAAGATAGTGATATTCTCCTAATAGATTCTCCCACTCATGGTGTTTTGTCAAAGGATAAATATGTAAAAAATGTGGCAAAAACACATGAGGATGGTTGGAAAACTGGCAGCTTGGGACATCGATACAAATGGGATCCAAAAAAGGCTGCAAGGTTGCTATTAAGACCTCAAGGAACTGCAATTTCTGCTCGAACATTAGCGAAGATAGAAAAACCTCCTGCCAAATTCTTTTCAATCGCCAGATGTTTTCGACCTGATCAAATTGATGCTACTCATGATGTGGAATTTGATCAGACTGAAGGTATCATTTGTGATCCTAGTATAACTTTCAGAGATCTACTCGGGATGCTACGTACATTTGCAATTGAGGTTGCAGGTGCTACTGAAGTGAGATTTAGACCTGATTACTATCCGTTCACTAGTCCATCTGTTGAGTTATCTGCCAAACATCCAGTATTAGGATATATTGAATTTGGTGGGGCAGGTGTATTCAGACCAGAAGTTACACAACCATTCGGAATTGATTATCCAGTTCTTGCATGGGGATTAGGTGTTGGTAGATTATTCATGACTAAGTACAATGTCAAAGATATACGGGAACTTTTCACACAAAATCTGGGTTGGCTAAGAGATCAAGAGGTCTCTTCAGGAATCCAATTGGAGGAATAACAAATGGTAACTATAGATGTCTCTATGGAAGATTTTTCCGAATTACTCGGTTTAGATTACACATTAGATCCAGAAGAAATGGATGATTTGCTCGCTTTTGTAATATCTGAAGTAGATTCAGATCCCGAAGGGCCTGACGAAAATGGTCACACTAAAATTAGTATTGAAATTAAAACTAGTAACAGACCAGATTTGTGGAGCACCGAAGGTATTACAAGAGTATTACGTGGTAGAAATGGCAAAACGGGTGTACCCGAATTAGCGACAACACCATCTGGTTTTGAGATTGATGTTGATGCTGATCTAATGAAAATAAGACCCTACATATCTGCTTCAATAGTAAGGGG
>JAAFKL010000353.1 GCA_021399405.1 Candidatus Heimdallarchaeota archaeon
AACGTACTGTAAAGTACAGGAAACTTGCACCAAAATCAATTTGGGGTAAAGTTGGACTAGGTCGATTTCTTAGACCATATCAATCAAAAGGTACTAAGAATACACCGAAGGCAAATTCTCGTAAGAGAAGGAGAAGTCCAAATACAGTCAAAAAGAATGTAGCAATTTCTCTTCCTGTATCCGTTGTAACGAGCCGTCAACAATCAAATAATGATATTAATTTTGATTTGTTTGATGGCATCGAGAATGATCTTGCAATGGTTAAAAAGTGTGAAAACCCCATCTTGGTCGAGCCTGCTAGCTTGAACAAACCAAGTGGAAGGAAGCGACTCTCTCCTTAAGGAGACTTAAGGAGACAAGTACGATACTATTCCAGTGTATCAACTGGAGGATACGGTGACGTTGGTATGGTATTAGCTGAACATACGAGAAAAGTTAGCTTTTCAGATCATCTGCAAGAACTACTACCATATGAGATTAATGCTTTATCAAACGGATTCCAAAGTTCTAAATCAACTTCAAATTGAACATAAGTTTCATTATATGTGTCACTAGCTGTTGTATACACCATACGATTAATGTTCCATGATACATCTACAATACGTGATCTGATTTCCTTCACCTCTGGATCTGAATCAAAATTTTGTGAGATTACTGTTTGATTGAAAAAGGTGAAAATCAAAATACCCATTACCATTAAGGAGAATTGAAACTTCATTACTATAATAATCTGTTTCATGCATTAATAAAATTATTGTGTCATTGAAGCACATCCCTAGGTTTTCACCTCAGACAGATCCCTAGATGTACCATTTGATTAATTTATCATTGTTTTCTTCAGATTAATCATCTTGAATTGATTTATTATTTTTATTCTGAGACATTTCATAATTGAGCACGAAAATTTCCTCTTGCATTTGCGTCTCAATTATGACACAGCAAGTATTGCAATAATCCTTTTTGGATGCAAGCTCATTTTCGCATCTGATACAGTACTTATCGATTAAAACTCCTGAACAATTTTTACAAATGCTACCCATTGACATTACTTCAATATTTTACATTATTAACATTCCTGCTATCGATTAATTGAAGGTTAACAAATATTAAACGATATGATTTTCCAAACTTTCTATATTTCAGTTCTTACGAAAAATGCCGTAAAACACATGTCCTATAGTGTAAAACACAAAATTAACAACAAGATACATTATCAAGATCATTAGAAAAATGAAAGGTCCAAAGATTAGAATAATTGCATCCCTTAATGGGTCTCCAAGTCTTAATTCCCAAATAAATAATACAAGGAATAATAGAATTAGTCCCCATAAGGCTTTTTTGAATGGTTTTGATAGATTCCCATATCCAACAAATGGTTCTTGTTTGAAAAAACCCAATAAAAGAGGAGCAAGGGCATAAGCTGGATTCTGAAATTCACCGGATCCATTGGTAAATAAAATTGCTTCTAGCCCCATTGAAAATACTAAAAGTCCAATATACATTTTTTCGCCTAAAGCAAGTTCAGTGGATTTTGTAGTAGAAATTAATGATAGATTCGCTCCACAAGTTTGGCAAAATAGATTCTCATCTGGAACAGAGTTATGACAATTCGGACAAATCTTTGACATTAAATGAAGCTTCGATGTTAAATTTTAAACTGTTTGTGATCACTGTTATTCTATATTTCAACATCTACAGAATTAGTACCTTCTGATAATTTGTTAAATTTGAGCGATCCAGGTGTTGACAACTGACCAGAAATTGTCTGGATCCTCAATCATTGGGAAATGGCCAGTTTCAAGTGTTTCATAGGTTGCATTAGGTATATCTGTTTGAAACATTTTAAGAATACTTTTAGGCCAAACATCGTTTACTCCAGAAATAATAAGTACAGGTATCTTTAATTTCTGATTGTATTGCCTGAGATCTAATATTGGGATAAGATAATTTGAAATGATTACGTAGGCATCGTTAGGGAAACGTGATATAGATTCTAATAATTCATTAGCCTTCTCTTCATTAGGCGGAGAGAAATGATAAGTGAGACTGGTCTTGAATTTGAATCTTAAACTTTCTTCATCTGTACGGCCTTCATAATCTGCTAACTTCTGTTTTACACCTTTACTAAAATTATCCCTAATATTCCAAGCCATCTCTTCTCTATAATTATGATTTGGTGATGAATTACTGATGATAAGAGCAGAGGTATGTTTACGATGATAAGTGGCGTAATATTGTGCTACAAATCCTCCAATACCATGGCCAAAGATGCTTATTTTCTCTAAGTCGAGGTGATTACGTAATTGATCTACTTGATCTGCTAATTTCTTAAAAGACAATTGCTTATTCTCAATATCTGGCGAATTTCCATGTGATGATAGATCAACAAAATAAAAAGGACAAGAAGGAACATAACCCTTAGGCAATGAGTTGAGAAGATAGTTATGATCCAATGGTGATGTATGTAGCAAGAATAATGGGGTCGGATTGCCAGAACCCTTTCCATCAATCTTCTGATAGTAAAGTGGATCATTCATTTATTCATTGAATTAATGGTAACTTATCAAATCAGAGGTAGTTTCATCAAATTATGATAATATCAATGCGTTCGATTCAAAGTTTTACTATTGTTCTAGATTAACAACAAAAACTTTGTTTAACACACGGAATCGTTATTAATTTGATAAAATATTGATGGAAATATCCGGGTATTTCTTCCGTAATACGGAGCTTTAATATAGTTAAACGCAAAATTTAGCTTGGAAATGACTGAACAAGACATGGAGGTCTCATTCTTCCTTGACTATCTTAAGATAGAAAGAGGATGTTCAGAAAACACTATCAAGGGTTATTCTCATGATTTGCTAACCTTGAAAGGTTTTCTCAAAAGGAAAGGATGGGGAACTACTGAGCAACAGAAGATAGACTGGAATAAGGTAAATATACTTCACTTACGTGGATTTTTAGCACATCTGTATAATGACAATAATAACAAAACAAGTAGTATTCATCGTAGGGTTTGCTCCTGCAAAGCTTTCTTCAAATATATGAAAGCAAATAAACTAGTTCAAGAAGATCCGGCTGAAGAATTAAAATATCCTAAAAGACCTGCTTCATTACCAAAATTCCTGGATGCAAAAGATATTTTGGCAATAATTGGTCAAACCAAAAACTTACTGCATCGTGCTATTGTTGAAGTTCTTTATTCTACAGGTGCACGTTGTAATGAGATAAGAACTATGGACATGGATGATATCAATATTGCAGAAAAAAATATCATTGTGAGAGGTGGAAAAGGAGGTAAAGATAGAATTGTCTTATTATCTAGCCGAGCAGCAGATATTTTAGCCACTTACATAACCGATATGAGACCTTTGTTATTAGAAAAAGCCGTTTCAAAAGGTAAATTGAGTATGGATACTCAATCAGCTTTATTTCTGAGTAATCGTGGATCGAGAATCGCAAATCGAACAATTCAACACTTCATTTCAAAATTATCAGAAGATGCAGGTGTCAAACACACTACTCCACACATGCTCAGACACTCCTTTGCTTCTCATTTAGTTATGAGTAAAACCAACATTAGAGTAGTACAACAACTGCTTGGTCATTCATCCCTCGATACGACTCAAATCTATGCCAATGTTACTCCTCAATACTTAAAAGACGAATTTGAAGGCTCATTACCGATTAGATAATTTCATGATAGAAAAAAGTATACCAATTTCAAATGTATTTCCAATTGATTGTAGTAATTAGCTTATTTACTTTCGGTCTACTCTATGTTTCTGCGCTTATATACTAGAATCAAGTGATTTGTTATAGTGAGTATTCTAATCAGAACTCTACGTGTTCCAGTATTTCCTGATATTAAATCTAAAGAACTACTAGAAACAACTTTTGAAGAATACTCCAAAGCTGCACAAACCGCATATGACTACGCGAATACCAATAATACCTCAAACCGTATCAAGGTCCATCATGGAATTTACAAAGCATTTCGTAAACAATCCTCACTCAATTCCCAATTGGTAATTAATGCCAAGAACAAGGCTATGGATGTAATTCGAAGCTTGAAGGCAAAGAAAAAGAAAAGAAATGTAAGATTCATGAATATGATACCCATCAGATATGATTACAGATCATCCACAATTTATCAAGAAAAGCAATCAGTATCACTTGCCACAACGGGAAAACGAGTGAACCTTGAATATTTCCTACCATTAAATTATCAAAAATATTCAGACTGGGAATTTAGAAGCTTTGAATTACTAAAAAAAGGAGAAAAATATTTTCTTCATTTTGTAGTTCGAAAGTATGTTAATGCAAGTGGAGAACATTCAGGTGATTTTATT
>JAAFKL010000354.1 GCA_021399405.1 Candidatus Heimdallarchaeota archaeon
ATCGGTCGATATTGAAATGTTGATTTTATAAGTTGTTAAGTTTATATTCTATACAATGAATATCAACTCATTGACCAACACTCAGAAATACCTAATGTATTATTTTCGTAACCCTAAGCGACTTGATGGTGAAATGATGAAACCATGGTCATTGGCTGCAGGATATGATGGGGTAAAACATTTTGTGTCTGACCTCAAAAAGGCAGGACTGCTCGAAATCCCGAAGGGCAGAAAGGCACTTAATATACTTAAGGTTGGCGAGTTAAAGGATATTCTACGCGATAATGAATTAAAAGTATCGGGTAAGAAAGATCAACTCCTCGATAGAATTATGGAATCAGTAGATTATGATGCCTATACTCCATTTAATATTGAGAAATTTGTTGGGTCCACAGAATTGGGAGACATAATAGCAAAGAAATGGATCGAGGAATCATACCTTGCTATGAAACTTACATACGAGAATATCAAGGAACTATTACGGAAAAAGGAATATGTAGAGATAGAACGATGCGTAATCTCTCATGATAAGGAATATTCACCTCTGGCATTTAGATTTGATGAAGGCACCCGAGTATCAGACACAATATCTATTCATTCGACAGATGATAATGAGATTATTATTGATACTGAAGAAAAAATAGTTCATAGTAAACCGGGATGGATCGATCCCAATGATTTTGATGTTGAAGTGCAATTACAATGGAAGGTCGAATCGAGAGGCGAGGAAATAATTACTTTAGATTCAATCAAAACATTAGAAGGATTTGATGATGATGCTATTGAGGATTTGAAATGCCAATGGTTCTTTGGATACGGAAAATCAAGAGTACCAGAGGGATTTAGATTCAAAGAGAAAGTTTCTATTGAATTCATACACATGATTACATTACTTAATACCCAAACTAGCAATCAAATCTTTGAAAAATTTCTTAATTCGGGTGTGGAATTAAATTACCCATATTTTTCCATCTCATCGATTCACTTGGGTCCATATGGAGAAACTCAATGTGTTAATTGCGCAGCAATACAAACGAAGGAGTACCAGCCTACTGATTATCCCAAATTGCCCTTGAAAAATTGTATTAATAAATATTGTAAATGTGTATATCATGGATTTTCTAGAGGATTCTATGAATTCAAGAAAAAGTACGTTGATGAATATCTAATCTCAATTATTTAATACCACCAATCTAATTGATCGATTGATCGAAGACTTGTAATTCTACATATCAACGAATAGATAGCATCCGAGATTCTCCATTTAAGATAATATCAACAATGTAATAATATCTCTTTCTTATATAGATTTGACTACTCATTATTACCACAATGAGACTATCACTAGTTTTGACTACCCTAGTTGTATTTCTGCTATTCATATCACTTGATTCAACCTCTGCACAGATTGGAGGTGGATTAGACACTGACACCACACTATCGATTCCATCTAACTTGGAAGATGGTGATTCTGTGACCGTAACATCTACAACCACCTTCGCAAGTGGACCAGTATTCTTCGGTCAGACCACCTTTTACCATTTGGACGATATAAGAATCAAAGGTGCCACAGATATTGGCACTTCAATAAGTATAACCGATCCCACTTTGGAATTTTCCGTGGGTTTTGCAATGACCTTGAGGGCGATTAGAATTCCAATTACCACAATTTCTATTGATTCAGTACTTGATTGGGTAATTCTTGATTCCGGATCGACAGTGATTGCCGATGGTGAGATCAACCCTGATGAGCTTAATTTTGCCAATCAGGAGGGAAATCTAATGGTAGTTATAGGGTCTCTTCAATCAGATGACAGTAATGATGACAATAAATATGCCTCGGGTATTAGTCTCACTTCAGGTACATATTCGATAACTCTTAGCCAGTCCTCAGTTCTGGATTTTACAGCTTCTGCAAGTAGCAGTTATCAGGGGGTTTATTCTTATGAAAATAGCATACTCCAGAATACATATCCACAACTGTATTTACTAGGTGGATCTCATCGTGAGCGAGTATCGGTTATCAATGGTGCTGCTAGTTCCACTTTCAACGTGAATGAGGGAATTTCTTATGTGCTTGCCTATTATGGTGATTATGGGAATAATTTTGCCCCTTCACATGATTTTGTACAATTACAGGTAGCTGATACCTCCCCACTCACAGTTTCCCTTCCGGATTACAGTAGCAGTCCCGGATCATCAGTAATTCTGACTGCCAATGTTCTTGATGGGGCAAATCCTGTTAATGGTGCAGTCGTTGATTTCAGCTTACTTGAAAACGGAATCAATAATCTGATTGGCAGTTCTACCACTAATGCTGTGGGAGATGCTCAGATATCATATACTGCCAATTTAGATTCAGGTAGCTACGAAATAGTTGCAGAAGCAAGATACAGTTCTAGATACGGAATGGATACTTCAAGTCTGGAAATCCAACCTCCTGTTGCTGTATGGGAAAACTTACAGGCAATAGCTTCCTATGGATCTGCTGGATTTGGACTCTCATCAGCAGTTATCAGTGGTACAATTAAAACATCGGGTGGCAATCCAATTGTTGATACGCCAGTCAGTATATTCGATAGTTCTGGTTCTGTTACAACCGTTTCTAGTAATAGCCTTGGATATTTCGAGTATTCCCAAGTTATTAATCAAGCAGTGGGATCATATGCTGGATATTATACCGTTAATATTACAGATGGTTTCTGGGATTCAGCTTCAGTTTCCACAGATCTTACACTTAACCACGGTCAGCTTTTTGTGAATACAAATGATGTTACCACCGAATTCATAAATCAGCCTGAATATATTGCAGGAGATATTTCAAATATTCCCGGCGAGGATGTTGTTAGCACTATTAATTTGGAAATGGAGACAAGTCCTGGTACCTGGTCACTAATGGACACAGTAACAGGATCCAGTTTTAATTTCACTCTTGATATAAACTCAGCTGGTTCATATAATTACAGGATCAGAATTGATGAGACTGCAACTTGGATGAGTATTATCAAATCGGTAATCGTTCAGATCGGACAATCAAATGCCCTAACTACCCGTAACGGACAACCAACCAGTTTTGATATTGAGTATCATCAGAATTACGATCTTTCAGTTTATATTTTACAGGACGATCTGACTGCAATTGAAGGAGCTTCTGTTACAGTATCTGCATGGAATCCAACCGTGAGCGATTACTATATTATCACCACTGGTGTTTCAGATACTAATGGATTGGCACCCCTATCTTGGACTCCAGAGGATAAATTCCTTCAATTTCCATTTCTGGATTTTCCCATAAAATATACTTCTGTCCACAATGATTTTGTGGTTACTGATCTACAGGTATCATTTAGATTGGTACGAACTGATATTTCTGTTTCGTTACTTGAGAATAATTGGATTTATGATACTGAAAACACCATAGTATTTGACACAATTGACAGTTATGGATTTGCAGCAAATCAAGGCACTCAGTTCGATGTGACAATAGAAGGTGTAACTTATCCTATGATAATTGATTCGGAGGGGCAGGGCAGTGTAAACCATCGGTTCACCACTGTGGGTTCAACTTCCTTGAATATTGTGACAAGCAATCCTAATCCATTTCCCTACAACATTTATTCTGATAATCTATTATATACAATCGATAAGGGCAGTTATATTATCTCTGGAATGGATGAGATGGTCTCACGTGGTGATACATATTTGTTTGTCTCAACTATTACCGATCATAATGGAAACGATCTGAGTTCTCCCACTATTGCAAGTCTATGGGTATTTGATGTTACTTGGACAAAGATGGGTGACACTTCTTCTACCAGTAATTTTGCTATCCCTGCGGATATAATATTGAATGAGGGAGTATACTCAATTGAATGGAGAATTGATGGAAATTCCGTCTACAAGCCAACCTCACAATCCTACTCATTGACAGTTACCAAATCCTCCACTGAGATTTTATTAACTAATGTTCCTCTAAACTATGATTTCAATGATATAGCTGCTAACCGTGAGGTAAGTCTGTTACTTCAGATCCCAATACTTGATATTCCAATCGCCAGTCAATTTGTTACCATCACCTTCATTTCAGCTGATGATGGTTACAATTGGTTCTTACAGACTGATGTAACTGGAATCATTACATTTACACTTCCACAACAACCAATTACGGGTAATTATCTATTAAACATCACTTATGCTGGTGATACTAATTATATTTCAAGTACAAACAGTGTATCACTAGATGTATTGGGTGTTGATACCTCTTTGTCTTGGAAAATTGTGCCTGTTGATGGATACTATGCAGAGGAGCAACTTTTCAGCCTTCATGCAGAGGATGGTTTTGGTAATGATCTTATCGGTTTCACAGTTGAGGTCACAATCGGTTCTGATGTGTTTTCAGTTGTCACAAACTCTACAGGTGATGCCAGCTTTAATATTAATATGGTGTATGAAGGATCTGTTGGGATTCACGTGGAACTACAGGCTAAGGATGGGTGGAATGGGCAAAGTGTCGACATTAGTGTTCAAATCGAGAAGAAGCAGTTGGCTATTAGTTCAAATATAAATTCAGTCTACTATTCCCCAACTAATAATAATCAGGATTTAGATATTGAACTTATTATTAGCTCTAACAATGATCTATACCTATCTAATATCAAACTAGAATTGTACTGGTTAGATCCAGCAACTTCCACCTTTGATTTCATTGATTTCTATTACACAGATCAAAATGGCTACATTTATCAGACTCTCCGTTTCCCTGCTATCTCTGCTGGTCAATCGTATATGTTTAGATGGACTGCATCTGATTCAGACTTCCTACCTGCCCAACTAGATCATATTTACACAATTACTGCAATGCCTCTATCAATCACAGTTGATTATACTTCGGGTAGTTTTGGGCTGAATACTTTGATCGATTTTACTATCACTGATCAAAATGGGATATTATTGAACGATTTGGAAATTTATATGAGTTATACAGAAACTGTAATATTCTGGTCAGATACTGCTACGACAGTTCTCGGTAGGGCGAGCATAATCTTTGTTGCACCCAATACTGGCAATTTACTGGTATACTACATGGTTACAGACATAAACGGAAATTATGTGGTGACTGAAGATAATATAAATATTACAATTACTAAATCTTCAACCAATATCGATTATATTCTGTTGGATAACCAGGGGATAATCTTCCTGACTATTGATGTTCATGATTCCATTAATAATCAAATTACTGAAGGTATAGTAATAATAGATAGATTCGATGGGATCTGGACTTTGGATAAGACTGTTGATCTTGCTCTTACTAATATTACCCAGATCAATATGTATTCTGATACCATGATGTTTAGGTTAAGGTATATTGATAATTCTCATTATATTCAAAATACAATATTTTTCGATATTTACCGGCAGAATATAGACATTTCACATCAGAGATTTGATATGAAGGTTGAGGATGGATTATTACTATATATCGAGTTATCTGGAAATTCTACGCTTGATGGTTACGAGCTGGAATTATTAATTTATGATGATGTATCTCTCCAATGGGATAGTTATGGTACGTTATATTCCACAAATGGGATAATCAATACAGTTGTCCCGATTAACCTTCCAATTGGCAGTTACAATCTTAGAATTATAGTACCAGAACAGGGTTGGTATTATGAGTATGATAATACCTTTGTTCTGAATATTATTTTTAATGATTTCACTTTCTCAATAGATACTGATGTATTTGTTAGCAATACACAAAGCCAGTTGATCACAACTATAAATACAACAGCCAATAATGCCGTTGATGGTGTGGAACTGAGTTTGTATATTATTATAGGATCAGATAGCATTCTACTTGATACTACAATCACTGATAGTTTTGGTAATGCAAGCTTTGTGTTTACTATAAATTATCAATATGGTATATATGATTTCTACATTCGCAGCACCCAGACGCAATTCATTGATGAATCCACCTATTTGTTTGAGGGCACAGTTGGTTTCATCCCTTCGATGAGTCTTACCATTTACGATGATTTCGTATTTGACCAGGATGGATCAATCGGAATTTTTGTCAAGGATCATCTAGGATACAATATTGATACTTCAAACATCGACGTTTTCTATAGTTTATACGATCCCCTAAGTCAGAGTTATCTCACTCCGGTGTTTTTATCAACTTTGCTGACTGATATTGATGGCTATGTATTTGCGATCATACCATATGAAATTCTCAATAGTGCAAATATCACGTTAACTTTGGTATTGAATAATCAGTACAATGTGGGTCCAGATTCCTTTGAGTTTGAAATATTAGTGGAAAGATCAACTCCCGTGATCACCAATACCATAACTGATTATGGGGTTACCCAATCAGCGGATATTGAATTTATTGTAATTAATAATCAAAACATGAGTGTAAACGGTAGTATCAAATGGTATCTCAAAACATCTTCAAATGTTGTTGTCCTTTCTGGAGAATATGTACTCACAAATATTGACGGTACTTATTTAACGACAATTAATATCCCTGCAACTTATATCGGTGCCTATACACTCGTAATTGATTACCATGATACTAATTCTTTGATAAAATATCATGATACTTCCATTATTATCGATATTGGATGGACCCGAGTTGGATCAGTTGTTAGTTCTTCCACCATGCAATTAGTGTATATGGATAGCTCAAGTTTGAACTTTACAGTACTGTCACAGGATGGAAAATTTGCGTTAGGTAATATTGAAGTCGAAATGTTAGTTGGGGGCAATAGATATTCTGGTATTACTGATAGTAACGGATTTGTCAGTTTTGATGTGGATCTCTTACCTGGGGAGTACCAAGTTAACTTCATCATCAAAGATTCTATATTTGTCAATGATATTGATGAAACCTATGAATTACGTGTGCTGAAAGGCAAATCATCTGTTCAATTAGATGCCCCTGCAGATATCCCTGCTATTGCACCTTTGGTGATCATCAATATTAGAGACTTATTAGAGGAGGATTCGACTGTAAATGTGTACTCAGTTCAGATTTATCGTGATGGTAATATAATCGATGATGTTGACTGGCAATATGACCTTGGTACAATTACCATTTTCCCAATATATTCCCAATCCAATGCACTATCAACTCAATCAAATCATGAGGGTCATTTGTATCCCGGAACGTATCGAGTTGAGTTAACCAGATACAACCCCCTGTATGACAATATCACAGTAACTCAGGAATTTATTATCCTTCCCATGGATGTGGAATTTAGATATGAAATTAAAACCATCAACGAAACTGATTATCTAATTATTCTGTACCCTAATGATACCGTGGTTGATGTGGAATTCTCAACAAGGTTAAGAAATGATGATCTCTCCGAAACTGAATTCTTCACCAATACAGATATGATACTGATACCGTGGGATAGAGGAACTATATCAATTTCAATAGATGGTACAGGTTATGTTTCAGGTCATGAAAGCGGTCATCATACCATTGAAACATATAAGTACAACACAACATCGTCTGCTACCAATTCCACAGGATCTTATGGAGAGAGTGGCTTTGGTTCATCTCTGGATGTGAACTCTATCCAAGTTATAGGGGGCATTGCAATTGTGGCAACTGCAGCTATTGCTCCGGCTCGTAAATATCTGAAACGAAGGAAGTGAATCTGTGTTTAAATATTATATGTGTGTAATCTCATAATGGATCACAATAATAATCTGCTGGTTTTCGATGCCCAGGGCTATTTACGATTTTTTACTTTTATAGATTTGATTATACAGTATACACATAACTATGACAGTTCAGTTGAAGTACCATCAAAAGGACACTGCAAATCTCAGATATACTTTTTTCAATTCTGAAACCAATTCCGATCAGGATATTCTTTTTCTAACAAAGTGTGGCATTTACAGACTTATGACTAATGATCATCCCTCGCTATCTGAATTATACAAGATCCGGTACAACCAACACGGTGGATTACAGCTCAACGATTATCAGAAAATCCTAAAGAAGAGATTATCATCATTAATTAAGGACGTCAAGGAACGTGATGATTTACAGTTGCATATACTTATTCCACAGTACCAGGGCAATTATTTCAGCTTCTGTGTGGTGGTATCCTCAATGAAATCTTTCTCATCAGTTGAATCTGATATTGTTGATTCACACAACAAGTTCAGCAGTTATGATAATTTTGCATTGAACCATCCTGATATGATCTCGCTACATCTTGATCAGATGAAAGATGCAGAGCTACAGAACTTATTTCGAATTGCGGGCTCCAAAAATAATAATGGGGATTATGTATTCCAATTATCGGTAGATATGGCTGGGATTCCCGATATCTTATTCCAAGAGTACAGTGTGGAACTTGGAGTCCATGAAATTGAGGTACTACAGAATATTGTGAATTCTCATATCAAACATTACAACTTACCCCATATTCAACTCAATGATCGCTATGCCCGATCAATAGGGTGGGATTTGAATGATCATTTCATATCAATCTCTAAACCCAGTAAAATGGCTACTTTCGGCAATGAGCGTATCATGTTACAAGCATTGTATATTCTACAATCATTTCATCTTCAACACCAGATGAGATCAGTGGAGATTATTAATCCAAAGAATGGAAATCGGACTATAAACGAGGAGATGTTTCTGACAACTGATCAATGTTATCTAATCATCACTACCAAAACTAATCAATGGAAAAAAGTTCTTGAAAACATGCCTCAACAATCCTTTGGCAGTTATAGAAAGGACATCCCATATTTTTTCCACAGGTTGGATGATCTGGGTATTGATCTCATGCAATTGTTCCACACCGATCGTAACTTGTTGATAAAGATACTACGTTCATGGGCAAATATTACCAGTTCCGAGTATTCCTTTCAGTTTCAGTTCAAGAACCTGCTGGATCTATTCGAAGATGCGTTCAAAACCTACGGACAGGAGCAGTTGAATGAATTCCAATTGAGAATGTTTCTCAAGGATTCTACATTTGATGATCTCTCCAATCCTGCACTACATAATACACTTGTTTCAAAATATGCAGCTATATTTTCTCATTCATTTTTTAATTATAAAGAAAAATTTGAAATGGGATCCAATAACTCCAAACGTCGTTTATGGAAAACTGATTTCTTAACCAAGGGTATTCATCTGATAGATATTTCTAATTCCACACAAATTGAACAACTAGCATTGCAATCTTTTTTCCATATACTACAGGAAGCACGCTTTTTTGAAAATACTTGGACCCTGCACTCCTACGGAGAGGGACTTCGCCATTCATTTGAGAAGGTTGAACAGATCATCAATGAGATTGCAATACACAAATCAGTCCTGCATTTCACACATACTACAGAGCTGACACCTTTTCTCCACAACAATGACTTATTATTATTTGATAGAGAATTTGATAATTATTCTGTTCTGAAGTCTTTTGGTGCCAATTCGATGCTGGAAGACTCTGATGAATCTAATCTACTGATCCATGAGCAGACAAATACCACCTTGATTAAACCATTAGAGTCGCAGATGATAGGTATACTGTATAATCGCAATGTACTGGTCAAATTATCGCCAGATGAGATACAATACCAACATGATTTACATCCAGCAAAATTGATTGAGGAACAATTGACCGAATCTACTGATAAAGAAATTGTTCCAGAGCAAGGACTATTAGAAAAAATATCTGATGTTCCTGAAAATATGTTCAGTCAACCCTTTGCTGAAGAGGAGGAAGAGATTGACAAGGAATTTGAGGAGGATCATTATATTGGACCCGATCTTCTCTTCAAGATACCTGTTCTCGCCTCATTTAAGAATTATAGACAATATAATATCCAGGAAATCGAATTCTCTTCGAACCTACCACTTGATATTGTGGAAAAACAGCTGCAACAATTACTCTCACTAAGATGGATTGAGACCAATGTGGTTGACAAGAGAGATGTGTACTACCCACTGAAAAAAGGAAAAGGTTACGTCGACGATCTGATGGATCAGATTCCTAACATCAAGGATCTTCAGGATGAAATATTTGATCTGATGTATAAAGAACTGGATGCCACTACAGAGGACAAGATAATTGATAAGGGTAATATCCTTGAGGTTTTACTTGTCTTGAGATTATCCTATCACACCTTGACTGATTATGAAGAGAGGAAGGGTATATTGATCAAGCTATGTTCGGTCTGTAAGTATGTCTCAGATGGTTTTGTTGAATACCGTGATGAGTTGGAATCTTACTATTATTGGTCACTGGGAATTTATGCTGCTTTTCTTGATACCCAACTTGGAAACAAGAGAGATGAACATCTGCTGATCCGTAAAATCACCGAACTCACCAAGTTGATCTCGGAAATAGTAACTAATAATTTACAGCATGATTTCTCAATGAAACAAATCGAGACAAGTACAGACGAGACTTTCATTCATTCTGAGTCAATAAAGGGTGATGAGATAAAGTCAATTGATCTTTCTACAAAACATCAAAGTAAAAGACCATCCATTGAAATTAAAAATCCCGAAATAATTGAGAATCTGGAAATTGAAAAAACAACAGCAGTTCCAAAAACACTGCCTTCTGTTTCAAATATACCAAGGGCTAAGCCAATTAAAGCATTATCCGAGAGACAGCTCACGCCTCTTGAGTTGCGTCCTTTTTCTATCAATCCCGCACTGGGAGGCTGGTATAAGTATCATAGAAAGGATTATGATAGAGTTATAACTGCAGATCCAATGGTTCTTAATCCAGATGACATAATTTTTGCCTTCATGGTCAACTCCATTCTGAGCAACTTCTCTGATTCCTTTGCCATCAAGATACAGAAACATTCACTCATGTTTCTCAACAGAGACCAAATGGAAGAGACTGTCAAACGATCTCCGCTACCACTTGTGGTAAGTTATGATAATCTGATTAATTCTGGTATTTTTGAAGCAATTGATTTGGGTTATAATCTACTCGATATCCGGACTAAATTGCCGGTGCCCAATGTGACTGTCGATCCAATTTACAAACATATGAATCTAAACGAGGTAATTTCTCTGATAGACGAGAATCCACATAACCTCATTAAATCCAGGACCCTGCAATCCTATATCTATGCAGATTTCTATGACATTGAACTTCAACCAGTAGTAGCAATCTGCTATGCCATGCTAATTGATCAAAAGGAAATTGGCAATAAAATTGCCATTTATGAGAAATTCATACCATGGGTCTACACCATGATCAAGCTATTCATGATGAAAAAGCGGAATTTCAAGCGATCTAAAGAACTTGATTTTCTGCACAATTCCTTCGTCTCGGAGTTGCAAACGATTCATGTGAGTTCTTGTCTTGAATTGCAGAGATACACTGGAAATAATGATAATGCAATTAAATTGAGATTCTTATTGTTACGAAAACTTAAGCAATTAGGTCTAAAGTTAGATGAGATTGAAGGTGACAAAAAATCTCGAATAACTAGGACTATGAAACAGAAGTCAGTTTCTCCAAGTTTACTAAAACAATTGAAAGAAGAGCACGCAGATGGTGAATTCACTCAGAGTCGATCAACCTTAAATAAGAAACTCCCAAAGACAAGTCGAAAAAAAGCATCTATTGGGAAAAAGAAAGTAGACAAGTTCTCGAGGGGTGATAGTTTGATTCCAACGGAGACACAAATTTCTTCTATTGATGAAAATCTTACATTTGATGAAGCAGTAATTACTGCTATTGACGAGATTTGCAAAAATGGAATACAAGATTCTGATAGAGTTAGTCCATCGGATCTGCTGATTGCAATTTTTTCTGATGTTATTTATCCGTCCATCACTAATTCAAAAATCGATCACCGAGATCTGCAACTCATCGAATTATTCAATGAGGTTGGTGAATTGACTGGTGTTTCTAACACAGTAGAATTCTCCAGAAATTTAGGTGATATGCAAGAAATGTGGGATAATTTCGAAGACACTAGGGTACGTATTATCAAATCATTTGCCAAGCGGATTATGGCCACAACTCGTAATTTTAATTACAACAATCTTTTCAAGGAATTTTTATATTCTAAAATTAGACGGACAATTAAGTAACTAAATTAATCTGCTGAGTAATCTATTGAACTCGCAATTTTATGTGTCGAAATTTTACTTATATAAATTTGAAATCGATATTATGTTATGCAATATGAGTCTATAGCAGATCTTGATGTTTACGTAATAATCAAACTAGATAGAATATACATAGGAAACATGTTCATTGATGGAACAGTTGGAATATGCAAAGTTGCATCTTATCTACTAGAAATAGATTTAGAAGGAAAAAATGATTTTTCATTAAATTCGTTGTTTGATTTTTTTGAGGACGAATTTTCTGATGTATATGATCAAATTGCAGAATTCTATGACGTAGGAGATTATATTTCAATTGCTCAAGATATCTTAAATTCAATAAGTGAAAAGAGTGTTTTGCGATTCTGCTTGAAAATTTACAAAAAACTCAATTACAAGAATCATTCACTCGACTTGACTGAGAGAGTTGTACTACTTAATCAATTACTAGAAGGAAGTAAATTGAAGGATTCAGACATTCTCAGTATTGAACAAGATTGCATTGATCATGATTACCGAAATTTATTTCCACGGAAAGGAAGAGTAGATAAAAATGGGGGTAATAAATTTGGTGGATATAGATTTACATTGAGTAAGAAAGTGTTAAAATGGATGAACTCAGATAAACATTCAATTCGCATTGAATTTATTGATAGAGGAAAGATTAAGCAATTTATTTTTCACAAATCAGATGATCCGATTATCGGGAAAGAAATAGAGAGACACTCCAGGAGCTTGATTAACAATAAAGATGGAGTGAAAAATGGAAAAGAGTATAACTCGTCTCAGCGTGTTAATTTACCACCAGAAGTCCTAAGAAAGATAACAATGAAAGATTTACAAATTGATCTATGCATTGAAATGAATGGCGATAAGCTCGAATTTATCTTATACGCGCAATGAATCGTATTTTTTGTTATTAAATTGAAAGAACATTTTAATAACTGAATCCAATATATCTGTATTCATGGGAAGCACAAGAGAGAGTATTCATCTCGATACCCACGTTGATGTTGAAAGCGAGCTAAAGGAAAAAGACGAGCTAAAAAATATTCAAAGACGAAATCTATTTCTCAAAATATACATTTCTCTTATTCTGCTTGTCAACTTAATGATATTCGCTTCAAGCCAATTGGGTTCAATCAATGATATCTTTTTAATATCAGGAATGTCAAACATTGCAATTTCTGGAGCAAGTATATCTTATTATTATACATCGCAAGGGATCAAACAAGGCTTTACTAATTTCAGAGCACCCGGAGGGATGCTTGCGAATATGGGAGTGATTGAAAATGAATCTTCATGGAAAAAGTCTCTCGATCAGTCGAGATTCACAGTGTTTAATCCATCTATCACAATATATTTATTTACAATACCCATGTTCTTTGGAGCAATACTCATTGTTTTAGGCTTTTTCATTGTTTAGAATTAAGAGCATTGTTTCAGTGAATTACAAATATCTATCTTGATCTGTATTCCACCATTCATCCCACTCAGACCTAATTTTCTCTCTACTGTCACTTGAAACTCCCTGCATGAAATATTGAGCATCATCTTCAATTATTCTTTTTAATGTTGAAATTTGACCTGTATGACCCATATAGTGGAGAATTATTCTTTGAAGCCACTTATATATTTCCTCGTGTGATTCTGGAGTTTCTCGTCCAGGATATTTTTTGTGAGGAATTTGATCTAAAATCTCTCGGAAACGGCTTGAAAGTTTTAAATATGAATTAATTACGTCCTTAAAGCTCAACGGAGGTTCTGCAATTTCACCCTTAAGAAAAGGTACCAATGAAGTATCCATAATTCTTGCCCCATCAATTGATTTCACAATTCCATCCATGTGAAAACTGCAGTGAACTATAATAAAATAAATGCTATTCACGTTGGCTTGGGCTTTTACTAATACATTTTCAGGTTCAATTCCTTTGAAAGAAAGCAAAAAATTTGCTTCAACCAAATCGAACGTATCTATTAATACTTTCTTAATTCCGACTGCATCCTCATTGTTAAGCATGTACGTTTATTCTATCAGGAATACAAAAACATAACGCCGTTTAACTCTAGAAACTGACGTATCACATATCCAGCGCACGTAGTAGTAATAATATAGTTTGCATTCAATAGGCTCAATGCATATATCAGAATAAGGATAAAAAATTTAGGTGCAAATCACAACGGATTTAATTTGACACCCTCTTTTCTATTAAGTCTCTATAGTGGTGATTGAAGTTGAAGACAGATTTAAACATTGATGAAAAAATTCAGATCGAATCCCACGAAGGGTTAACATTGCAAATTGAGGAAACACAGCGTAATGTGGAAATTCATCGACAGAAGGGAGATATTGATAAATTAATCTTAAGTTACAAAACGTTAATTGATATCTTTGCTCAGTTAGAAAACAAGCTTGAACTAGGTAAAATTAACAGAGAACTTGGAATAGTTTTCTTACAAAAGGGGAGCTTGGATATTTCAGAACAATATCTAATTGATGCGCTAGCAGTGTATGAAGATAATCAACCTGATTCACCTATTACCGGGCAGATATATTATGATCTTGCGAATCTATACCAAGATAAAGGTGAATTAGAGGATGCCATTATATATTGGCACAAGGCACTGCCACTCTTTCAGAGCAATTCAATGATTTATGAAGAAGCAGATACCCTCAATCACCTAGGATTTGTCTATCAGGATAAGAGTGACGAAGGAAAAGCGATTCAATTTTTCAATAGAGCCCTAACACTTTATCAGAAAATTCAAAAGATTGATGATGAGGCAAATGTTGTATACAGCATCGGTTTAGCATATTACACCTCAGGTAAGATTAAAGAAGCGATAACACACTTTCTAACTGCAATTGACTTGTATTCGACTACTGAAAACCCTTTTGATGATGCAGACACTTACTATAGTTTATGTTTGGCTTATAATGAGAGCGGTGAAGATGTAAAGGCCAAGGAATCCTACATCAAAGTTTTGTCCAAGTATGTTCAGAATCCGGCGTCAATATCAAAAGTAGCAAACTTACGAGAAATTGGAGCTAATATCTTTTCCAAAGATGAATTAAATAATATATTCAAATCACATCTCGATGAATTCAATCTCGATCAATACAGTGACGACAATCTGACTCGAATAAACGCGTTTTTTGAGATATCACGGATTTACAAAACCATGGGTGATTTGGATAATGCATTAAAATTTGGACTAAATGCATTAGAATTGAGTAAATTACAAGAAGATGGCAATAAAAAATACGCTTCGATCAACCAAAATTTAGGATTAATTTGTCATCAAATGCATGATTATGATAATGCGTTGGGCTACTACAAAGAAGCCGCAAAATTCTTCAAGAGAATTGATCAGATTATAGATCTTGCTTATTCATTTTTTGGTTTAGGGAATGTTTATCTTGCTCAAGGTAAGGCAAATCGATCCAAGAAATATTTTCTCTTAGGTTTGGATATTTATGAAACTAGACATGATATTCTTGGAAAAGCTTCAGCTTCTCTCGGATTGGGAAATGCATATAGACTCAGGGGAGAACCTACCAAGGCAATAGAAATGTATTTGCAGGCATTAAATCTTTTCGAGGATAGCTCAAATCCAACAGAAGAAGCTTCAACGATGTACAATTTAGGTGAAGCATATTTTGGATTGGGTGAATATGAATTAGCTTTGGATAAATATGAAAGATCACTAAATTTGTTTGAACATAGTCCGAATCCTGCATCTAATGCGAGATCTCTCACTGGAATTGCAAATGTTTATCGAGGAATGGGTGATCCGAAGAAAGCAGTTGAATATTATGAGCAAGCACTAGAATTACTTAAAGAAAGCCTAAACCCAGAGAAAATGTACCCACTTAATAATTTGGCAGAAATGTACATAACACAAGGGAACTATGAATTAGCGAAAATTCTTGCGCAAGAATCTTTGGAATTATCTGTAAACAGCCCGAATCCACTGTTTCAAGCCATACCTTTGACAAAATTGGCATCAACATATTATAAACAGGGAGATATGAAACGAGGTTATGAGAATGCATCAAATGCAGTTGAGATTCTATCACAAAGTCCTAATCCTCAAGATATCTTTCAACCATTGGATTTAATCTTAGAATACCATCCTGAACGTGCGTTTGCTTTTGCAAGAATTAGTCCACTCGGGTGTAATTGGTTACTCACAAAATTTCATACAAAAATCAATCAAGGTGATTTCATTGATACATCTCTATGGTTCGATATGTGGCAGGCTTGTGTTATCTGGTGGGATGATGTAAAAAATCACATCATGAATGATTCGTTATCTGAAAGTGAATACATTAATAATTGGAAGATCAATTTTCTATTAGAAGAGGCGCAGAGAAAAGTTTCAACTGAAACATTTCTTAATTTCTTAATTGGTGCAAATGATATTGAGTCTGATATTAAGTGTGAATATAAAAATTTACGAAATCCCCAAGTTGGACTCAAACCAATGTGGTTTGTAGAATTTCCATCAAAACTTCTACATGGGGAACGCTATCTCAAGATAAGATTGAACAATTTGATCAATATTAATGATGATTTTCAAGGAGTTCCTGATATTACTCAAGATGAATTTAGCCAAGTCACCAGAATAAAGCTACAACTTGAAACTCAATGGTTACAATCGTTAAAGGTAGATCATATCTTCTATCCCAATTCTGATGAGGAAAATCAGGCATTTAGAATTAATTCAGAAAAAACTTGGTTGAAAGATGTTATTATAATGGATTTGGGGAATAATGTAAGCAAAGAAAACACTATAGAATTATCAGTTACTGGGGAGTTTTACAGCAAGGATCCAAATGAACCATATATTCGTACTACTACTAAAATTATCAAGATCCCAGTTATACGTACAAGCAATTATCAGGAGTTGAAAAAATTTAAAGAGTTGAATGCAAATTCACTTGCAGTCATGCTAGCGGTCTGGAGTATATTGTTCTCCATCGCAACTTTAGTAATTGAAAACATTGACTTCTTCTCAGAGATTCACATAAATCAGCAAAATATTTTAATTATTTTTGCTCTAATTTTTGGAATTATAGGATCATCGCATCTGTGGTTAAAGAAAACCAAGAATCAAGACGTCATTGGAAATAAAATTCAATAATGTAGTCGATCTGATAATTTTAAATTACATTATAATCTTTCTCGTTTTCAATAATATCGGGTATAACGGTAGCAGCACGCTCTCTAGCCAGTTGTGAAGACCAAGTAAGATTGATTGTTTTTTTACCAGTGTATATCAATGGCATGGGGAGACCTGCAGACAAAACTCGTGGAAACAACCTTTTCAATGAATCAGGGTCACACCGTAATCTTACCAACTTTGTCTTTCCCTTCTTATCAAAACGAATGTCATAGGTTAATTCCTCTTGCTTAACAAGTTTCCGAATCTCTTTGATAAATCCAATTGTATAGCCAACCGAAAATTCCTTACTGTATTCTACTTGCCCATTAAATATTTCTAAAAGATAAGGCATTATCCTAATATCATCAATATTGTACTCTTCTGCAATCTTGAGAAACTTTTTAGAAATACTACCATATTTCCTCAACCGTTGATAGTACTCTATGGACAATTTTAGACCGTCATAATCTCCATGTTTGAGTTTATAGCCAAAAAATTTAGCAACATGTTTGAGAGCAAGGGAACCTGCAGGGGGTGTACAACTTCTACCAAATATAGTACAAAAATCGAGCCAAGCACGTTTACTCATAGTATCTAGTAATGCATTGTTCTTTGTCCTCTTTGCTGCATTCCACAAAACTCTAAAGTCAAAATTTGTTCTAGAATAACATATCAATGGTTTGTTGGGTAAATTTTCCAAATAATTGGAAAACAGTTCTAGAATCTTATTTTCCTCATTTTCAGAGTAAGCAGTAAATTGTGTTACATTGTTTTGATAAAGGAGACCAATCATCCAGATCTCGTGGCCACCAAGATCGGTTTCTATATCAATGTATATGGAATCTTCAATTCTCGGCATAATCATTTTTGACTTCCAAATCAATTTTTTTTCTTTTGGATCAACGACATTACGCCTGTGCAACATGCAGGGGTTTGCTACATCAGATTAAACCATTATTGTGTATTGATATTAATTAGTGTGATATCTCTGTAGATGTGTGGTTGACCTTTTGAGGAGACAATTATCATAAAAGTGGGAAATATTCGGTTAAAATTATATAATTTCGGTCAATTACATTGACATTTTTTTGCGAGAGGTGATCATTCAATCGTAATGTTGATTTGAAATTAACTGTACAACAATTTAGTGACAAAAAGAGGTCTTGTAATTGGACGATTTCAACCACCACATTTAGGTCATTTAAGTGTGATAAAAGAAGTATTGAAACAGCAAGACGAAGTAATAATTGTCGTTGCTGCAGCTCAATTAAGTCATACAAAGAAAAATCCACTGACTGCAGGAGAAAGAGTCACACTTATTCGTTTAATGTTGGAATCTGAAAACATTGACCCGACAAAATTTTGGATAATTCCAGCACAAGATATTATGGATAATCCTTTGTGGGTACATCATATCAAGAGATTAGTTCCTAAATTTGATATCTTTTACAGCAATAACCCCTTTACCAAGATGCTATTTGAGGAAGCCGGGTTTGAGGTTAAAATAACAGGAATTATCAACCGAGGAAAATATGAAGGTACAAAAATAAGATCAGATTTTATTCATGACAAAGACGTCTCAGGGTCACTAAATTCTGAAGTGGTAAAATTACTGAATCTATGGAAAATTAAAGATAGATTGCTAGCGGTACAAGATGAAAATCCAGTTGCTGATTTAGTTTAATAAATTAACGATGACTTTGATCTCTGTAAGGACCTACTGGACGTAAGGCTTCTATGTTATCCATAATTCTATCCACAACTATTCTCGATGTTTCTTTAGAAGCCGGTAACTCTCTTAAATCATCCATGTAAACAGGCTTACCATATTTCACTTGTAATTTAATGGATTTAGGACCTTTTCCATATGTTAGTTTACGGCCAAGAGGCATTGCAAATTCAGCACCAGAAATGAATACGGGTATTATCACAGATTTACTTGAGTGGGCGATTTTTCCTGATCCTAGTTTACCTGGATTGCATCCGTTACATGCTGGATCTTTGTGACGTTGTCCTTCTGGGAACCATAAAAGTGAGTTTTTAGAACTTCTTTTAATTGCATAATCAACAATTTGAATATCTTTTGAACCTTTCTTCATGGGAAACGCGTTAAAAAGAGAGATGAATTTTCTCATAAACCTATTCTTGAAGAGTTTCTCATCAGCAATAATGTCGATAGATTTTTGTAATCTTTTTGTAGCCCCTATTATTGCTAAAGGTCCATCAAGATGACTTATATGATTAGGCATAAGAATTATATTTTTGTCATTTGGAATATTCTCTAAACCTTCATACTTTACATTCCAACCAAATCTAACCATCCATCGAAAAACTGGTGCCACTAGTTTCATGGTAAAATGGTTTGATTGAAAATCATAATCAAAGAAATCAGCGGGTCCAAGCTTGCCATGTCCATCATATAATTTTGTTTTAGAATATCCTTTTTTATCTTTTAAGACTGATTCCTCTGAACGAGTGATTTTTCCAATTTCGGTTTCGGCGGAAGGGTAGGGGGACTTGTTTTGAAATATACTCATGCTATCACTAAATTAATTTGTAAGTGGAAATCAGTGAATTCAGCCAAAGACTGAAAATAAGTGCAAATTGCATGGATTGTATTAAACAATCCCTACAACCCTATATTTTTTTCATACTTTATAAAGATGGGGACATAATCTTATATTTTTTTAGGAGAAAGACATATTAATGCAACCTTGTAAAGGACTCTGAGTCTTGTTATTTGGGCGAATATAGAACCATTTATTTTGATATTATTAATGGTTTATTTCTATTTAATATATAGTTTTATTATAGTTTCAAGCTTTCGTAGATTACATTTTATTTTCAAGTTCAATTCTTGGAGCGATTCCAAGTGACATTAATTCTTGTATTAATAATTTGAAAGCATAACTAATAATGATTTTTGATACAGGTGTATCTTCTCTACAAACTGGACATTGAAGTTTCTCTAATCTTCTATTATACTGAGCAAGGAAACCACATTTTTCACAGAATAATGCTTCGGATTTATCTGATTCATCAAGAAGACGTTCTTTTAGAATCAGAGCAGTACCATGACCAATCAAACAATCTCTTTCCATTTCTCCGAATTTTAGACCTCCTTCACGACTTCTACCTTCAGTAGGTTGTCTGGTAAGAATTTGTACTGGTCCTCGAGCTCGTGCATGGATCTTATCATTGACAAGATGGTGTAGTTTCTGATAAAAAGCAACACCTACGAATACATCAGATATTAATTTTTCTCCAGTTCTACCATCATACATAACTTCTCGTCCATATTTCTGGAAACCAAGATCATGTAATCCATCCTTGATATTATCTGCAGATACTCCTTCGAAAGCAGTTGCTCTGATAAAATCACCACTAACTGAAGCAAGTTTACCTGCCAACAATTCCATTAACTGACCAATTGTCATTCTTGATGGAATAGCATGTGGATTAATAATCAAATCTGGAGATAGTCCAGTTTCAGTAAATGGCATATCTTCTTGTTTAATTAACACACCGATAATACCTTTCTGACCATGTCGGGAAGCAAATTTATCACCAAGTTCTGGAATTCTTAATGATCGCATTTTTACCTTAATTAATCGATGACCTTCCTGAGTTTCTGTGAAAATAACCGTATCAACAATACCCGATTCACCAAATCTCATATTGGTTGAGGTTTCTCGTCGATGTTCCATTGGATGATCAAATTCTTGTTGAGTTTCAAGGAATCTTGGAGGTGAGGTTCGTCCGATGATTACTTCACCAGTTTTACCATTAACAAATGTTTCTGGTTCTACAACACCGTCCTCAGCTAAATGCTTGTAAGCTTCTGGAGCTTTGAATCCCCGTACATCTTCGGTGGGTATTTGGAATACGTCTTCTTGACCACCTGGATAACGTCTCTCTTCAGAGTCATAAGATCTGAAGAAAGTTGACCTTCCAAGACCACGTTCAATAGATGATCGGTTCATAATAAGAGAATCTTCCATATTGTATCCATTGTAAGATAACACAGCAACAATGAAATTTTGCCCTGCAGGTCTACTGTCAAATCCAATTGCAGTCATACCATGGGTCTTCACTAATGGAACTTGAGGATAATGTAAAATGTGGGATCTCGTGTCCAATCTTAACCGAAAATTGGCTGCATAGATACCAAGTGATTGTTTAGCCATTCCTGCTTCGTAAACATTACGATCTGAACGATTGTGTTCTGGAAATGGGATAAGAGAAGCACAGATACCTAATATAGTTGCTGGAGAAATTTCTAAATGTGTATGATCTTTATTGAGTTGTTCAACTTCTATTGCAATGTATGAATTCTCTTCCTCTTCAGCATCGAGATATTCAATTATTCCTTGTCTAGTAAGATCACTCCATCTCTTATCACCAACCCTAACCTGTTCAACATGGTCCTTGGTGAGAGAAGGTATACCTTCTTTTACAATAATTAACGGTCTTCGAACTCGTCCTTGGTCTGAATTGATAAGAACTTCATTCATCTTTGTATAGTATGCTACATTTACCTCTGGTGCAAATATACGATTCCTTCTTCCATTTCTAATCTTGTAAGATAACATTTCCCCATTGGGATAATAGCCCACTAGGGTTCCATTGAGGAACACTCGTGCGTGAGCTGGATCTGGTGCGACATCTTCTTGCATCAAACCTAAATCTAACAGTTCTTGTAATACAAATGTACTTTCAATCTGAGTGCTAATATAAGCTTGCAATGCTAGATTCTTAACTAAACCACAATTAGGTCCTTCTGGTGTTTCATTAGGACATACTTTACCCCAGTGAGTGGGATGTAAATCTCGTGCTTCGAAATGTGGTTGACTTCTTGATAAAGGTGAAACTACACGCCTAAGATGGCTTAATGAGGACATATAATTTGTACGATCTAATAATTGGGATACTCCAGCTTTACCACCAACCCAGTTTCCTGTAGCAAGTGCATGTCTAAGCCTCTCAGTGATCACGTCAGCCCTTACTGCAGTCTTGAGGAATGCGCCCTTCTTGTTTGCATTTCTTTCTAATTGATATTTAATATCACGAGTTAGGCTTCGGAATGCATTTCTAAATAATAATAATAATAGATCTCCTGCAAGGTTTAATCGTTTGCTTGCATAATGATCTTTGTCATCTGGGTTCCTATCTCCGACTTCTAATTCAAGCACTCTTTGTGCCATCAAACAGAGGAAATAAGCTTTCTTAATTCGTGCCTCTTTGTTATTGCCGAGATGTGGTAACAGATATCTATCAAGAACTTGTTCAGTTCTGTTAATTCGGTACTCTTTGGTCTGACCAACTGCAACTCGTTTACCAATATAATCTAGAGCTTGTTCTTGAGTTCTGACAGTTTCTGCTTGTAATATTGGAAGTAGTTTTCCTTGAAGCTCAGCAGTTGAAGCAATTCTTCTTGCGATAGCTCCATCTTTCTCTAAGCCTAGTGCTCTTAGAAGAACAATTAGCGATATTTTCCGAGAAACACTTGGGAATGAAACCCTTAAGTTTCCATCTCTAGTTCTTTCAAGTGTAACTGGTGCTCGAAAACCTTTCATCGTAGAGAATACTTTTGCTAAAGATGTAGCTGATTTATTATGTAATTTTTCAACTAATATTCGATTTGGAGCTAAATCTTCTTGTGTTACGAGTACTCTTTCTGAACCATTTACAATGAAGTAGCCTCCAGGGTCTGAAGGATCTTCACCGTGGGCAATCATCACTCCCTCATCGGGAGAATTCATTGCAAGACGGCATTTATCTGAACGAAGCATAATAGGAAGATGACCAACATAAACCGAAGTAGTTGAAACAGCATTCATTTTTCGTGGGATGTGAGTCCCAAGGAGGGATTGCTTTTCTTCGGGGTAACGAGGAGTCATTTTGAGACTTAACATTGCTGCATAAGTCAAATTCCTTGTTCTGGCATCTTGAGGCCAAGTTTGGGTTGAAGAACCATCAGCTTCTTTGATAGTTGGTTCTCCAAGAGAGATCGTATCCAATTCCACATACATTCCTGATGGATCATCTGGCTGGATTACCCGCTCCTCATCTACGACTTGCTGAAGCCCATATTTGATAAAATGGTTATATGAGTCTAAATGCTGTCGTACGAGTCCTAATTCACTGAACATACTATTGAGAAGGACCCATTTCTCATCTGCAGTAAA
>JAAFKL010000355.1 GCA_021399405.1 Candidatus Heimdallarchaeota archaeon
GCGTAGATTTCTTCTTGAAATTGGTAGATACATCAATTTTGGGCTATTCAGAAAAAACTATCAAAAATAGCGGAAATAATGCCCTGTAATTAGCTAATTAATCAATTGAAATTTACTTAATGATAATTGAGATTTTGTAAATTCATGTTTTGGAAATTAGTAATTTAGCGGTTAGATTTCTTTTTCATAAAAGGATAGAGGTGCTTCAAACTTCAAACTTAATGATCCATACGTTTCATCGTTGTCCATTACATTTCCTGCTAGATAAACTCTGGCAGTAGTAACTTCTGGCATGGTTTGTAATTTTGATATTGCTGATCTCATAAGTCTATCACGATATTCAGGACTCTTATCACCAACTGTAATTGGTCTGGTAAAGTCAACTGTGTCTTTAGTTTCTGTATCAGGATAGTAAATCAACATTCTAGCCACAATAGCATCGTTATCTAGAATTATATCATGAGAAACAGTTTGACTCTTGAGATTGATAAGATTATCTACAGCTCCTTTTGCTTGTTCATCAGTGATGCTGTACTCATTTTTTATTAATTCAGTTAATTGTTTAGTGTGGGTATCAAAATTAAGTTGTTCAATGCTACCTGATTCTGTTAAATTATTTAGATCAATTTCTTTAGGATTGAATGTTGCTCGCTTGAATAATTCTGAATGAAACTTGTATCCATGTTTATCCACCAATTCTGGTGTACCGGTCCAATCTTTGCCTGCACGTGTTCGAACTGCTTTGAATCCTTTTGATCGCAAAGTATTAAGCGCTGTTGAGAACAATTGTTCCGCCGCATCTTCGTACCCTTCCTTGACTATAGGAAACTCTAGAAATGCTTTTTTCTCTTCCCCTTCTGCTTGATTTGCAATTGGATTTGCTGTGCAAAAGCCAACAAGTTCCTCATCCTTGAAGGCGTAAATTTTCAATTCGGGATCAAAATTTTCTGCAGAGTATGCTTGCTTGAGATTCTCAACACTAGTTTGACCTGCTCCTGGCCATTTGTTTAGTACCGAGTTACCCAATTCAAATTGCTGCTCCAAGTAGTCTTCACTATAATTTTTGATAGTATATGACATTATGATCTATCTTTTTCAAACGTTAATATATTCTCACATTGAGGCTAATAATTCTTATTTTTCTGAGAAAATCTCGATATTATAATTCACACCTGTTCTGATCTGATATCATCGATATTCATCGATTATGAAAAATTGTTCATTTTTATTTATTTATCATCGATAACAACCATATCATTAATTGATTAGAATATTATTTTATAATAATGAATTCATCGATAAATGTCAATATTACTTCTATGGGCATTGAAAGCTAAATAGTATCGATTGTTTTACGATGATGTATCGATAACATATTGAACAAAATATATAATTTAATTAATAAATTCTCTATGGCTAATTTGGTCCTTCTAAAGTTCTTCTTTTTTGATAAGTGTCATATTAATCAGGGTATTACCACTGGATTTGAAATGCGTCATTTCTATTGAGCTAAAATGAATGTTACTATCATCTTTGATTAGATATTGTAGCTCCAATTGTCCATCTTGTTTCCTTCGTCGTAATCCTGATAATTTGTATTTCAACGATTTAACGGAAAGAGTTGGATTGAACTCCTCAAAATAATCTTTGCCAATTGTATTATCCAGGAGCTCCATATCTGATGAAACATTAATTGTTTCATAGCTTGTGATTATATTATCTTTGTCAATTACTGCTTGGCCATAAGTGATCGAATTATCAATCGAAGAGCCATTAATTTCATCAAAAAGATTCATTTTATGCATACAAAACAAACATATTGTATGACTAAGTGATCTCTCTAATGACTGGTTTGTCTCTGCATTTTGAGGTATAATTTTATTACACCAAGAACAAGCCATATTCATTTGATAATCTTCTTCAGAGTAATGGTGTTTTATACTTTTTTAATAAATGAAATTTTTTTGGAAATAGTATGGGTTCTACAGAATTTCATATTAATTTATCCTGCTGGGATCTCTATTAACATTACAAGTCAACTAGCGATGAAATTACTATAATTTACTAGTTGTAATATCTGTAATATTGCTAAAAATTGAGATAAATTAGTTATAGGGCTATTTTACAGCAACATATATACCCACGTAACATCCTCATGGTAACAGATAGTATAAATAATGAAAACAATCATTTGGTATGTTTAAAGAGAATCTATTCTCTGGCCTTGACCACAAAGAAGTTATTAATTCTCTTAAAGAGAAATTAGTCTCAAACCAATCTCTACAGCCACAACCTGTAATAAAAAAAGTACAAACTACTTTTTTAAGTGGTCATGGCTCCTTAGAAGATAATATGAAACTAATCAATCAATATATTTGTGCATGTGGTGCAAAGACTGATACACTTATGCATTCTTTTCATAGCGATAATGATGGCAAGGCATTGGATTCGTATCACTTAAATTGTAACAAATGTGGTTATGAAGAGAAAGTAAGTTTTCACATGCTTCGCGAAACATTAAAGAAAACCCGGGATGTCCCTATCTTTGTTAAAAAATCAAAACTTTATCCTTATGTTTGAAAAATTAATTTAATTATTTAGTAGCTGAAATTTTCTAATAAATATTTTATGGAACTCGTCATTTGTAGTGATTTTGGTCTCAACTTCCTAATTTTGTCAATTGCATCTTGTGCTGAGAAATTCTTGAATTTAATCAGGTAAAGTGCCAGTAAAATTCCCGTCCTTTCTTGTCCGAATTGACAATGGACCACTACTTTTTCACTATTGTCCATTGCATTCTGGAGAAATAGAATATACTTGTCTATTGAATTTCTTGAGATGGGTGGACTGTTGACTGGTAAGTGCAGCAAGTTGAATCTAGATTTATCAAAATATTCTAGTGAGAGCGGAGTTTCTGAAGTTATCGTAACTATGTTTGTTATCCCTGCTTCCAAAAAATATTCTAGATGTGAACTCTCATATGGAAATGATGTACCTGCAATGAAACTATCGATAAAAGAGAAATTGGTAGGTTTGGATCCCATCTTATCCCGTTAAATTTCTACTTTGTCTAATTCCTTGATCAACCTATTAATGATTGCTTCTTCATCTTCAGTAATCTGTCCATCTTGCTTTGCTATCTCAGTTGCATTTTTGATCATTTTACCTTTTGTAGCTAGAAAGATATCCTTGAAATTGGTTTTTCCATCTTTCATTGCAGAAGCAATTTCTGCTTCAAAATCACGTGCATCAACTTGGATCCGATTAATGAGTTCTCCCTCGTCACGACTAATTAATCCATCTTCCTGGGCCTGTCTGACTACTGAAAGGAGTAATGAAGACAAGGATGTCTCGTATGGGATTTTATCTCTGTCGGGCATTATCTATACTACTCAAAAATAATTTACTTATATATTTTGATTTGTTTATTGTCCGTAATCTTCCAAAAAAAACACGATTAAATGTTGATCTATCCACTCTCTCTAACTATAGTATTATTGAAAATATCCCTAAAGCAGCTTTTGTAAATTATTAGCCAAAAACAATGCAGCTTCTTCATGGTCATACAACCATGTTCGCCCATATTCATAGGCTTCAATATCCTCCGTAGAGCTTAAAGCATTTCGTCCCCCCAAATGATCCGCCCAAATATATTCAAAACTTTCATCACGCAGCAGAACTTCCTGATCTGGATCTGTTATTCCTGCATAATAATAAGTTGTTATCTTGATCTCCTTATCATACCTTTTTTCGATAGAATAAAATTGGCAAAGTGGTTGAAGCGAGGCAACAATGAGTGATAATCCTGTTTCAGCAGTGAATTTTGCTATCATGGCTTTCTCAAGATTATCGAAATCAAGTAACCTTCCTTTGGGATGAGTGATACCTTTGCCAAAATCGACTAGTAATAATTCGATATTGTCTTTCGTATATCTGAAAGTTACAACACCGCAGTGAATTTTTTCATCCATATTATGCTAATTAAAAATATATGCGGAGATCAAAAATATTATGTTCGGACATGATACATGTAGATTATCGGATGAAAGTTGTCGATGAATGTTATGAATGTATTCTAAATAGGGCTCGTGGGATCTTGGACCGATCGGATATCCCTGAGATTGACCCATTAGAAATGATTGAAAATATTCATTCAGCTACTCTGCTGTTGACTGAAGAGGATACATGGTTAGAGCAACGACCACAAATTCTTTGCCCAGCTCAATTAGGTACGGTACGACAACAATACCTGGAACGCGTGGGGTTAGGAAAAACATATGAAAAAGAAAAGGAATTAGGAAATTCTATTGGTAGTTATCTCATATCCAAACTGGGCAGCGAAACTCCAGATATGAAAACAGCAATCATGTATTCATTATTTGGGAATGGTATCGAGTTTGATGTGGGAGGAATCTATGAAGATCTTAATACGATAAATGAATGGAATAAGCTACAATTATTTATGTTAAATGACATTCTAATGGAAAAAATTGGAAGAATTACAAATCGAATATCAGAAACCCTTGCTCCAGGTGACCTCATTCTTTTTCTTTTGGATAATGTAGGTGAACATTATCTGGACAATCTTCTAATCAACTACTTGATTCAAGATGGATATCAAGTGGAAATAGTTGTAAAGGGAAGTTCTGTATTAAATGATATTTCCATAGAAGATTCTTTAGAAATATTTCAAGATGTAAAAATTTGGAACACAGGAAATTCAGATGTTGGACTTTTTCTGAGTCGCATTCCGGCAATGTTACATCATCGGATGAACCAAAGCCAACTTCTCATTATCAAGGGTATGGCACAATTTGAAACTTTGTCCTCAGAATCTCTTCCAACAGATGCTTTGTTCCTTTTCAAGGCTAAATGTGATCCAGTGGCCCAAGCAACAGAAACTATAAACGGAGATTTTGTAGTTCACTATCAACCTGCTGGTGAACCATGGTTATAAACCGAATTAATAATATAAAGTATTAATTGTAAAAATTACTTTCTCAATTGTTTTGATGTTTAAAGGGGATTAATCTGAACTTCTCATGTAAAATCGGGTAACAATCACGGCTACAGCTAGAATTACTACAATAGCTCCGATCAAAATATTTCTGCTATTGTCGGAAACTGCTTTATCAATGATATTGGAAGTATACACACCTATCTCAAAAACAAATGTCACTTGTCCTGTGTTATCGCTCTCATCAGTTGCACTAAATACAAGGTTGTATGTGCCATTTGAAAGCGGATTTGTGCTTACTGTGGTAATATAGGCATTTGATGCTTGATCAAATGTTAAAATATCAATAGTTGTATCTAAACGAATTGAAACAGAACTTATTGCTGAAGAGTCAGTTACTGTCAATGAGAACTCAACATTTCCATGTGATTCAAGTAGTGAATTATTCATTATGGAGGAAGTTAACGATATCTCGGGTATATCAAATCCCACCCCTTGCAGGCTGACCTGAAATACACTACTACCTGCTTCCAATACCCAAATATTATCTGATAATAGATATGTTTTCTCTTCATCGGGTGCAAAAGTTAGATTCAATAAGTATTTACCTCGACCTTCAATTGTTATCCCTGAATTAGCAGCTGCGAAAACATCAGTCGATTGACTTTCATTCCACGATACAGTTAATGATTGTTCACCTAAATTCTCAACCACAATTGACATTGTTTTCGAGAACCCTATCTCAGTTCGTTCAAAATTGAGAGTTTCAGTTTCAACATTTAATTTACCGATAGTTTGTAAACTCAGCATCAGAATAAATCCTGGTATTCCAATACTAGGATTAGTTTCAATGAGACCCGTACTCGAGGTTTTAATTGCAGATAGACTATTGTTGGTGATAATCTGTGAAAATAAATAATTTTTCATCTTAGCAACATCCTCTCTTGAGGTATCGTCATTTGCAACTTTGAACAACACTGAATAAATTCCTGACATCCCAAACGCCCATGATGTGGACCCTTTGGTAGAGATAGTTTTAATTGTACTCTCATAAAATTCCAAATCGTCACCTATGTCAGTACTAAATTCATAGAGGTAATCTGCTAACTCTTCTGCAAGAGTTAAGGCAGTATCATTGGATAATGATGTACCAATTTCAAATAATGTATCTATTACCCCTGCAAATCCATGTGTGATTCCCAATTCGAATTCATCGATTAAAGTTTCATTTATCTCATAACCAAATCGTAATCTGAATTTGAGAGACAGATCTACTAGTTCTCCTGTCGTACCATTTATCCAATTAATTATTTCTAAAGCATTGTCACGATAAGTGTTGATCGAAGTATAATCAAATAGATCCGCATATAATTGAGCAATACCACTGGCTCCATTAGCAACATTAGTGGATTTAAGTCCGAACAATTCTTCGGAGACAAGAAACGATCTACCACTGCCATTAATAATTGCAATGTTATCAAGGTATGTGAGTGAATCTGTCAATATCTGATTAATGGTTGTGTTACTACCATCATCAGTCATGGATAAGTAGATAAGAGCTGATTTTGCCATTCCTGCAGTACCAAATGCTAAACCTGAGTAAGTTTTTGGTGTCTCATCATATGCACTGAAGATATCAAAATCATAAGGATTATACCAATCTAGATTCACAAAATCGTAAATATCACTTTCCCAGTGTAATCCGTTAGTGGTATTCGTCATATCAATGATTGTAGTGAAGGTCTTTTGTGCAGTTATTTTGAAATCGTTATTCAGTGTATGGTTAAATAAAACAGAATAATAAGCTGCAATACCAGCTAGGCCAAAATCCCAAGAAAGATCTACATAATTATCACTATCTGTAATATTCCATAGAGCATGTGAACCATTGATCTCACCAGCTCCAATCAACTCTTGACCAATCTCAGTTGCAATTGCAATGATATCTGATTTAATTTCAAGATTATCTTTCACTATATCGTAGTCCAATGCTTCCAATAACTTGAGACCAATTCCTGCCATTCCTCCAGCAATACCGTAATAGACTTCATTATCAGTACTAAGTGTTGAAAGTTCCCAACTATTATTGGTTTCGTTTTTATGATCTATGAGTAAATCAAGTGTATCTTGAATTAATTGTAACGAAGAAGGGGAAGTCTGATCAAGATCCAAATCTGGGCTAAAGGGAGGAGACAGATTGGGTTCCACATATGTGAATTGAGTTTGATTTCCAGCAACCGCTATTGTAGTGGATAGGAATAGGCTTGCTAAAATGAAACCAGTAATCAGTTGAATTTTCATCTATTCTTGAGTAGATATTATACAAAATAATGGTTGTTGATTAGGTTGATTATATTGATCTATTTACTAAAAATTATTCCAATTTATTACCATTCGGCTGTTGAGATTGCGGTATTTAATGTGTAGAAATCATTACCTGGTAGAGCAAAAACTCCCGATTGATAATCCATATTTACAAACCAATCATAAAAATTAGTATCTGCATTATTCAATCTTAACCAACCTGCGAGTCCATCAATTACAATCCTGACTTGTGTATTTTCTGGAATATTATTAGTATAGACTTGACCTACGTCAATGAAGAATGTATTATCATTTGTATCTAAATCAATACCAAAGAACTCATTGCTTACAACTTGACTCCCATTGACGTACATTGCATATCGGGGTGTTGAGAAAATACCTGTGTTGAGACTTAATGCGTCAGGTAAGTCAATAGTTACTTCCAATGTAGCACCATTAATATCTGCATTAGTCACTGTAGCGGTCACCTCGATTTTAAATCTGGTATTACCTCCACGAACAGTTAATGCCAATGCATCAATTGTTAACTCTGCATATTCGAAAGTTTGACGCTCAAGTTCACTAACAAGTGATAATATCATGTTTTCTCTAATATTTGCAAGATGATACTCGTCAGTTTTTGTAGCACCGTTATCATTGAAATTCTCATGAGTTTTCCATGTGAAAGAATACACTTCACCTGAAACATTAGTTACTTTATTTTTGCGTATCAATAGTGGACCATTATTGTCCCAAATTAATGTAGCAGGTCCAAAATCAGCTTCTCTTCTAGTGTCATAAAATTCGTAAGTTGCATTTCCAAGTACATCAAATCCTTCTGGTGACGGTGTTAATGCAGCTGCATCAAATCCCTCAGTATCTCCAATTGTTCTTTGGAATAATTGATTAATTTGACTTGGTACTTCTTCAAAGGTTTGTCCTCCAAGCCCGGTTAGTACACCGTCCAAAGCAGAGAAGAATCTATAACTATTTTGTGTCCCCCTAACATTCCCACCTTGATCATAAACCATTGGGACTAATCCGGTAATATTCTCGGTTACCACATAATCAATGTTGTCTATTGCATCTTGTGGATCCTTGTTGTTACCACTTGAGAAATCGATTAATGTCCCATAAAATACCAATGAGGTGCCAGCTTCATGGATCTGAGTGATGACGGTACCTGCACCTGTGGGTACAACCCATTTATCCACCAACACCATTTCATATTTTTCATTAATTGCTGTAACATTCATACTACTAATGACTGCTGGGTCTGATATATCATAAGCATCAATAGCTCTGGAATAGATGAAGAATAAATTGTTAGTACCATTTATGGTTGTTAAAGTATCTTCCAATTGTTTGGCTGCTTCTTGAGCTTGAAATGTTGATCCCCAGTGGAAAATCGAAACATTATAAGAAATGAAATTAAAAATAACTTTGGATTCCCTTTCCTTGAGAACTTTGTCAGATATTATTCCTGGTTCCTTTCCAATTTTAACCTCATAGCTGAATGTGGTTTGATCTGGAACTCTTGCTCTCGCGTTATCTGGATCGGCCACTTCAATAACATAATTTACAGAGTCACCATTAGCATGTTTGTATCCACCGTATCCTCCATCAACGGAGGTTAATTCAGCACCAGGTGCACTTGTAATTCTCCAAGGACTAATGTCATCAAGTTTAATCCCGTAAACAAGAATATCAAAATCAATAACATAAATGAAGGCATTACTTCCCGTATAGGTCAGCTCTATGGTTAATTTTACGTAGTCAAAAATTTCTTGTTGTATAAAAAGAATATCACCTGAAAGTTTTGTGACCTCAGTTGTAATTTCGGAATCACTTACAGAACTGGACCCTACCACACCAAGAGCTGAATCGGTTTGAACCGTTGGTGTTGAATCTTCAATATTACTTAATATAACTGAAATTGCGGTCCCAGCAGCCAAACTAACAGATATTAAAAGAATAGTTGCAATTACTGGACTTACCGCCCTTCCCTGTTTGAAGAGCATTCGAAGCTTCATCCTTATTATTATATACTACAATTCATTATTAAACATTCTGAATTTTTTATCCTTATATTCCTTTAAATATATATTTTAAGGACTTGAACCAACATTATTCTGAACATTCATCCAGTTAATATAAAGAGAGAATTTCATCCGTAACATCAAGTTTTTGATAGAGGTCTTAGTCAATAATAAATAGGCATGAAAATTTTGGAGTACCAACAAATGATTGATCAGCTGTCTACTTGGATAGAAGGTAATGATCGACTAGTTCTAGGTACTCCAGAAGCTGCGGTACTTGTACCAATAATTGAAAAAGATAATATTCCGCATGTGATACTAACCAAGAGATCAAACAACCTCAGACAACATTCTGGACAAATTGCTTTCCCAGGAGGTAAAGTTGATGACGAGGATGAAAATGTATTTTCAACAGCATTGAGAGAAACAGAGGAAGAGATAGGAATCCCTCAAGATTCTATTTCAATCCATGGCTTGTTGGATGATTTTGCAACACCTTACTTCTCATCTGTAACTCCAGTGTTAGGGACGATCAAAAACCGGGATTATATAATTTCAGAATCAGAAATAGAAGAGATTTTCGAGGTTCCTTTGACCGATTTAATGGATCCGAAAATTTATCATTCAGAATTATGGCAAAGGGATGGCGTTACTCACACAATTCATTTCTATCTCTGGCATGATATAATTGAACATAAAACATACAATATTTGGGGTGCAACCGCTGGTGTGTTGTTTAAGGTAATTAATATTATAAATTCGCGATAATATGAACTATCGTTCTCTCAGATAATAATCCAACAATCTCGTCATTTTTTATGATTGGAAGTGCACCAATATTATTATCGCACATAATACCTACAGCATCCTGCAGTTTTACTTGCATATTGGTTTTAATAACTTCTTTTGATCCAACAAAATGAGCAGTTACACTCTTCAAGAAATTAGGGTTTTCATTAATTTCTTCACGTTCAGTAGAACTAAGAGTAGTAATATCATTTGCTGATAAGATCCCAACAAGATTTCCATTCTCATCGATATTCAAAACTCTATGAGTATGGTTCTTGTTCATAACCTTAATTGCATTTTCAAGTGAGTCTCTGTAGTTTACTTTCACTACTGCTTTTGTTAATAAATCAGAATCTAAATCAGATAATTTCTTATCATCCCACGTTTCATTTCTAAAACATTTGAGAATATCCCTTTCTGTAACAATTCCTGCCATCATTTCTGGATCTTCTCTTCCAACAATAAGAAGCGATCCGAAATTTTCATCGCTCATTATTTTTGCAGCCTCTTTTATTGTAGTATCTGCAAATACTGTTCGGGGTGATTCAGTCATCCAAGTGGAAATTTGCTCTTCGAAGGCTTCGGGCAATCCTTTATCCGATATTGCTCGAATAATATCCGTGACTGTTAGAATACCTCTGATTTTACCTAATTTGCTTATGGGCAGTCGTCTGAATTTTTTTCGCCCCATGATTAATATTGCCGACTCCAAAGTTCTATTCGGAGCTCCCTCAATCAATCCATCTTCTACTGTTGTTGCAATCTCTATAATTGAACGGTTTTTAATCAGTATTCCTCCAAAATTTAATATTAATTCCCATTTTTATTCATCTATCAATAGTTAATCAGTGTTTTTGAATTAAGCCTATGAAAAAATGAAAATAAACTGAATAGGTAAACAGAACTCATTTAGTCTTGAAGTAAGTCAAGGCTACGATGGCAATTGTTGCCAGAAATAAAATGACTAAAACAAATGATAAATCATCAAGATCATTGAAGTTATTTACTGAGGATTCTGAAACAATCTCATGTTTATCCCCTTCTACAAATCCATAACCTTCTAAGAATACAAGGGTAGTAATTGTCATAAAGCCAGTTCTTGTAACTTCTAATGCAGCAGTATAAATCGAACCTGAACCCGAAAATTCGGTGGTTTTGATTACATTTCCTCCAAATAATAAATTACTAGTTACTGTAATCTGCATAGCGTTATCAAATACATCACCAAATCCATCCGTAACATTGATGTCTAAATTTATATCATTTCCAGGAGTGATATTATTGGTATCAATTTCTAAACTTTGCACCAGTAAAGTATTCATGGTTTTAGCATTCCAAGGTAACAATCTAAGTAAATAAGTCAAGAAGTCACCTTCAGCAAAATTCTCATTTGATATGATATCTGAGGTAGGGAATAATGCTACTCGTCCACCTTTTTGCAGATCAATTGCTACACCTGCGGATATTCCATTTAACGTCTCATTCTCACCTATAATTCCATCGCTATCTGCATCGTACACGAGATCTGCGGGTAAATCAAATAAATCATATAGATGATAATCCTGTGATAGAACAAATGGATGCTCATCCTTGTCATTTAACTCAGTGATATTGAAGGCATTTGATTGAAGTTCTATGGTAGAAATTGACCTGTTGGTAACTGATGAAGGACTGTTTGGAAATGCAACTTCACTAGTTGCAGTCGCATCGAATACACTACTACTCTCATTCTCAGAGGTACCTGTTGCAATAAGGCCATTATTCAAATATGTTAAACCGAATAACTCAGCAACACTTGATGAAATAGAACTTGCATTATTTAAGAAAATAAGGATTGATCCTCCAATTTTCAACTGATCTACAGCTTTTTGAACATCTGAAATACTCAAAGCACTACTTGATCCTAACACAATGATAGTAAGATCGTTTGTTGCAGGATTGATAAATGAACTATTGGATGCGCTGTTCAAATCAAATCCATATTGATCAATAACTGTTGAGAAAGCAGAAAAGTCAAGACTATCAATATCTGATATTAGTAAGTCTAATCTTGTCTCATTTAACGATTTGGTGGCTATTCCTGTACCTGTATCATTTAATCTTAATGTAAACCATTCTGTCGTTTGAGCAGAATCGATTGTTGAGTTTGCAGTGCTATTCATCCAGTACAACAATTTAAATTGAAGTATATTGGTAGTTGCGAGATTAAGATCTGATCCATTATTATCACCGGAGGCGATGGGTTTCGAAAACTCATATACATTAGTGAAAACTTCAACTTGATCAATGTCATTTATAAATTCAAAATCAGAATAATTGGATCTAAATGCAGTCACATCATCTGTTCCACCTAAAGTTGTATTCACATCTCGTAAGAATGGGTGTGTTGTGTTACCGGCAATGATACCATCAAAGGTTTCGTTTCGGTATTGATCTATTGAAATAACATCATCCGGAGATTCAGCTGTACCAATATTCTCCCTATCCAAGTTATTATCAAACTGTAGAACTAACCAATCATGGGTAGCATTATTGAATTTTGTTACAGAATTGTAATCAATAGTTGAATTGACTGGTTCTGTGTCATTTACAGAGATGAAAGCTGAACTCGACGTATAATTAAATCCAATGAAGACTGTGTCTCCATTAACTTGAACAAATATGGATGCTGATTCACCATTGAAATTAGTCTCTAATCTAATGGAATCTTCCCATTCAGTGGTTAGATTTCCATTTATTTGTGGACCGTTGCCTGTAATTTCTGGTATTACTGTCCCTTCACCACTCGTGCTTGATGGTACTAATCCAACACTTAGTGCATAAAGCATAATAAATACGATCTTTATCAGTTTATGATTGTAATTCATCGATTTCTCTCACCTAGGTTAAGTTCGGTGAGGTATCGGTGTTTTTAACTGAGACGTTATGATCGGTCGATTACCATTATTTATTATGTGTTAAATAATGATTTCTTCATGTTCTGCAACCCTATATCTGATGTCGTCATCACTTTCTCTCTCTTGGGTGTAACCAATATAGTTCCTGTTTGATTTATAGAGAAAATCTATTTATTGAATGAATCCGAATAGAGAAAAAGCTGCGATTTGAGTGAACCCAATTCATCCTTCAACCTAGAAGCTATTTCCAGAGAATTTTGTTGAATAGTATCCCAACTTTCTTGATTTTCAAAGCCCCAAGATATTAATTCGCACATTCTGGCAATACTCTCTTTAAATCCTTCATCTTCATTTATTTTGTCAGTTTCAAAGAAATCAATAATTTTATTCCCTGCAGATATTTCTAGTTGTACAGTGAATCTAACTGGATCTAGAACTTTAGACCTTAGTTCCTCCAAATTAAATAATATCCGCTGACGATTTGGTTCTGAATATTTCAAATCATTTTGGGTATTTGCGGATGATTGTTTTGATTTTCTTGAGATTAGGTGTATAAATTGATCTATCATCATTCCATTTCGATCAAATTTTTCTAGGTGTTTATCCAATAATGTAATTTTTTCCTTAATAATGTATAAGGTATCATTTTGAATTGTATCAGCCCGTTGACCTGCAGTGTATATCTCCTCATCAAATAGATCCGTTACGAACTTACTGTTCTTTATCCATTTAATTGTATTTTTTTGATGTAGAGTTGCTGCAAGAATGCTGAATTGACTTAAAAATTCGGTTCTAATACTGTTTAAGCCTTTGTTATTTGTTTCTTCACCAAATAACTGGGTAACTTCTCGTTGGACTAATTCTAAAGTGTTAATTGTTGTTTCAATCAACTTAGCCGTAAGATTTCCCACAATTCTATTGGCACTTAATTAAATAAAAATAAACCGAATAAATTTGCCTAGTTTGCAATTACTTTCACAAATAGAATCCATTTGAATAACTTTGAAAACGATCCAAGCACCTTTGCAAAAATAAATTACTGCAAAAAATTATTGCCAACAGATGACATTAGAGGCACATGATGTTTTAAAACAATCAAAGCTTGTAATATTTGATTCTGATGGTTGCTTAGTTGAAGAGGGGGTGCCGTATAAATTTGTGGATAAATTGATGGACCTGCTCAAACAACTCGGGAAACAGATAGTTATATTCACTAATAATTCAACCAAACATCCAGACCTCTTGTTAAAGAATTTTGAAACATTAGGAATTAAAGTCGATCATGTAATAAATTCTGGAAAACTAGCTGTTGAATATTGTATTCGGAATAAGATTGAATCCGTTTACATATTGGGTGAGGACGGATTGATGGATCTATTTAGAGAAAATAATATATCAATTGATGAAAATCAGGTTGAAGCTGTAATTGTGGGTATGGATCGGACTTTAACATACAAGCGTCTAGCAAATGCCACACGTTTTATTCGTAATGGGGCTAAATTTATTGCTACTAATCCAGACAAAAGTTTTCCAACAGAACGTGGATTAGAACCGGGGGCTGGGAGTATGATCGCTGCTTTGGAGGCAAGTACAGATAAAAAACCAGAGATAATATTAGGGAAACCAAATATCTGGGGTTATCAAATGTTACTTGAACAATTCCAAGTCAAAGAAACTGATGCTGTTATGCTTGGAGATAGATATGAGACTGATATATTAGGCGCTCAACGAATTGGAATACCTGCAATATTGATGCAAACCGGTGTGATGGCTGATCGAATAAAGAACAATGTCACACTTGATATTGGAGATGCTTACCAATCAAAATCTATGGAAGAATTGTATATCAATCTTAAAAACTCCATTCAGTAATATTGGAATTGCTAAATCAGGTTTATTGTTATTATAATGGCGGGAATATCAGTAAGGTTTAATTCCCACTATTGAATTTCCCAATCAGAAAATGAACAATTTTGATGATTTGATTAAATTACTTGATGAGATTGAAGTAGAGGATATGGACCAACGAAATGCCAAAAGTAAAAAGGAAAATCGCTGGAGAATCATTCCACGGGATGCTGCCGAATTCTTAAGCATTTTAGCGAGATCTGTTCATGCCAAAAATATAGTCGAGATTGGTACTTCTGTTGCCTATTCAACAATTTGGTTAGCTATGGTCGCAAGAAGCCTTGGTGGGAAGGTTACAACCTTTGAAATTGATCCAAAAAAGATTGAAATTGCTAGATCGCACCTAGATAAATCAGGTCTGAATGATTTTGTAGAGATTATTAATGCTAATCCTATAAATAATCGAGATAAAATCCCTAATAATATTGATTTAATATTCCTCGATGCTGAGAAAGAAGACTATGTTCCCCATTTCAATGCAATTTATGATAAGCTCAAGGATGGAGGAGTAGTGGTAGCTGATAACATTGTTAGTCATTTTAGAGAGCTAAAGGGATACATAGAGTTGGTCCGAAATCATAATAATTGCAATTCTGTTATGATCAGCAGTATTGGTAAAGGCTTTGAATTAACCTATAAATTTATCTCTGGAGAATCAGAGAAGAATCCTTGGAATCAGATCGTACGATAGTTTTACAAGCCTAAATTTCTACTTATTACTAATCTTTGGATTTCATTTGTTCCTTCATAAATAAGTGTGGCTTGAATATCACGGTGATATCTTTCAAGTGGTAATTCTTTGGAAAATCCCATCCCTCCATGTACTCGAATTGCCTGAGCAGTGATATCAAATGCAGCTTCAGTGGCATAAGCTTTGGCAATACTAGATTCCATTGTATGTTTCATACCTTGATCTTTCATCCAAGCTGCTTTTCTGGTAACAAGACGTGCAGTATCCAATTTCATTTTCATTTCTGCAATTTTGAATGAAATCCCTTGGAATTTCCCAATAGATTTACCAAATTGGTGACGCTCTTTGGCATAATCTAACGAAGCATCAAATGCTGCCTGACCAATGCCTAGTGCTTGGGAAGCTATTCCAATCCTCCCTGTATCTAAGCTTTTCAAAGCAATACCTAATCCTTCTCCCTTTGTTCCGATTCGGTTTTCTTTTGGAATATGTACATTATCAAAAAATATGGCACAGGTATGACTTCCATTCAATCCCATTTTTTTCTCTGGAGGTCCTATTGTGAATTTTCCTTCTGTAACTTTAGATTTCTCTACAACAAATGCAGATATTCCCTTTCTACCAATTGCAGGATCCTCATTTGCCATGACTAGAAATATATCTGAATGTGCAGCATTAGTAATCCAAAGTTTTTGTCCATCCAATAAATAATTATCTCCCTCAAGCTTTGCGGTAGTTTTGATTGCAGCCGCATCACTTCCTGCACCTGGTTCTGTTAAACAAAATGCTCCTAAAGTTGAACCGTCAGCAATTTGGGGTATGTACTTTTGTTTTTGATCTTCCGATCCAGCACGTTGAATTGCTAAACCTACCATCGTCGTTACAGATGTTATCACACTTGTGGATGCACAAGCTTGAGCAATCTCTTCTAGAATTAGTGAGTAACTTAAGGTTGAAGCACCAGCACCACCATAAGTCTCGTCAATAATACTTCCCATTAATCCGAGTTCAGATAGCTCTTTGAGATTTTCTTCTGGAAACTGAGATTCGTGATCAATTTTCTCTGACCGAGGTTTGAATTTATTTTGTGCTAGATCTCTAATTGTGCTTTGAATGATGTCTTCCTCTTCAGAAAGATTAAAGTCCATATAGAGTTAGTAATTCTAGTTGTTATAGAACTAACGATTACTAAACTCAAGGATTAACAGTTTTTTAAATTAATGTTATGTAGAGAATATATTTTTTAATTTTGAATTTGTTGTACTAGAGGTTGTTGTTCAACAGTAAAGAATGATTCCTCAAATATATCAGTCAGTTTCAGTAATTCGCTACTTCCTGATTGCTCGATCAAATTCATTTCCAACAATTCTTGAATTACTTTGTTACCTGCGTACCTTGATGTTTCTAACATAAAATTAAGTTGAGTAATGCTGATTCCACCAGAATGTTTACCAATTATTTCAAGTGCCTTAAACCTAGGATCATGTTTAGCTAACTTATCATAGGTGTAGAGTTTATCCTGGTATTCCTCAATTACAGTTTGAACTTCTGAAATTTCAGCCACTAATCCGTGATTCTGAGCTTTTTCCATGTCAATATACTCTTTGATAATCGCAATTAATTCATCTCTGGATTGAAGATTCGCATCTGTCTGCATTATCTGTCTGACAATTGAATCCTTATGATGTTGCTGATTATCTAGTTCTAAAATTAACTGATTGAGATTTTTTAATCTTTGGTAAGTAAATGCTTCTTTGCTTGACATGTCAGAAACTCGTATCTCAAGATCGTTTATCTCATTCCTGAGAAATGAAACTTGATCCATAGCTTCGTTAACAAGGTTATTTTTCATGTTTTCAGATTCTTGAATTAAATTGAATATTTGTTTGAGAATTCGTTCTCGCTCAACTGCATGACGTTTCATCATTGCATTTCCTTTTAGGATATAGTTGATAATTTCGCTTCTTTTCTCTGAATTCATCGCAAATTAGCCTATCTAAAGATTTGTGATTACCTATATAAATACAATCCTATAACGATAATCGAACGATGGATTGCTTATAGGTGTAATATTCGTACTACACTTAAAATATGTAAAAAAACAATCTCATCACCAATAATTTGATAGGTAAATGAATATCACAAAGAAATTGTTGAAGCTAAAAGTATTGGAAAATATTGATCTAATAAGCGCTGAATTGGCAAACTTAATCATAAAACGTGTAGAGCTCTCAATTCAAAATAATAAACCATATTTCATTGCTCTTTCAGGTGGAAATACACCTAAGAGATTGTATGAAATTATGAATGAACAACTCACTAATAGTAACCTGGAATATAACAATCATCTAGGCATTATTCAAATCGATGAACGTTGGTATGCGAAAGACAATAATCGTAGCAATCAACATATGATTTCCAATACTTTGAAGCTAGTGGATCAATTAGAACATTACTATCCAATTCCTACCAAAGATTCATATCCTACAGCTGAAGATGCAGTTCCCGATTACGAAACTACATTAAAGCAAATAATAAGTTATTATGATATAATCAATCTAGGAATCTTCGGAATGGGTAATGACGGGCACACTGCTTCACTATTTCCAGAAGATCCTATTCTAGAAGATCTAACCAACAATTTTGTTGTGTCTGGTTATGTTGTATCACAAAAAGAATATAGAATTTCCCTTACACCTGCATTTTTCCAACATATAAAACAAAAAATATTTCTTATCACAGGAGCTGAGAAAGGTAGTATTTTTAGAGATGCACTAAAAACTAAGAAATCAAAAGTCTTCCCAATATTGCTTGCTATTGACAATCAAAGTTTAGTTTTCTTAGATCAAGCCGCTTATGATGCCTATAAGTCATAATTTAATTAATAATTCTCTTTAATTTTCTTGGAATAAATAAAACAATGATCATGAGGAAGAGATTAGGGAAGGTAGAATTGTTTTGATTCGATGATTGTGATTCTGGTAAAGAACTAGATTGATTTGAAGTTGTTATTGTTGAGCTTGTGGTGAATGATAATTGGGAACTAATTGATGATATGGTCTTTGTTGGTGGTTGTGATCCTTCAATAAATACTGGACATTGTGTGGGGATCACTCCGTCTAGTGCATTTCTCATTACCCCGTAAACATTTGCATTAGAATATTCACAATCTGGATTTACCAATTGATCTGCATGTTTGCCGAATGCCATAAAGGGGACATTTTGAGAAGTATGATAAGTAGTTGACCAACTTACTTCAATCTGTTTGCTTCGTTCAATTCTTCTTTGTCGTTTCAGTTCTTCGGATTGAGATTGATTAGTAATATTCGAATCTAGATTCAAAGTATCATCCACACTCAGTCCTCCTGTCTCATGGTCTGATGTAACGATTACCATCGTATCATTATGGTCAGCCACCCAATCCATCACGTATTTGACTACCTTATCCAAATGAATTGTTTCCAGTGCATTCCTTGTTTGGTTACTTGGCTCGAATTCTCCATGACCTGCAAAATCAATTAATCCACCCTCAATCATTGTAAAAAAACCATTAGGATTGTTTGCAAGTATATCTAGTGAAACATTGACCAAATCCAGAAGTCGAACATTATTTGAATAGTCCATTTCCGCTTCATATAGTAAATTTCGAGGCTGATAGTTTCCCCACAGTTTAGAAGTATCTGCTGTATCGATATCTAACAATGCTTGTTTAGTTTGAACAATAGTATATCCCTCACCGATTAAAAGGCTATTTAGCGGAGTCCAATCTGTACCCCCACCCAATACCACTTCAATTCCACTTATTGAAATTTGATCTGCCATTTCGAATAGATCTCCACGATCTGGTACATGCGCTGCAAATGCTGCTGGAGTCGCATCATTAAATCTCATACTCGATACTAAACCAGTTGACTTACCTAAGGTTTCAGCATACTCGAGAATAGTTGGTACTGCAACATCATCTCTATCCACTCCAATAGCTCTTCTATGTGTTTTGACTCCTGTTGCTAACGAGGTGGCAGTAGATGCTGAATCAGGAATAATTGCTTCGGAGGATGATGTTTCTATTTCGCTTTGGATAAAATCTGTGGAATGCATAAATAATCCATTTTCAGTACCATATTCAACCAAACTAGCTAGTTTTAACTGTTCAAAACCCATACCATCTCCAATAATTAATATAACATTTTTGACTTTTAATTCTTCAGTGGGTTCAGTTTCAATCATAATTCTATTTGAAAAACCAGAGAAGATGATTGTACCAAATAGTAAAATGATTAGAATGGGTATTAAACTAGGTTTCACTAATCGATTTTGAAATAGATCGTTTATTTATATCATCTGCTAAACCCAATTAATTAATGATAATTATTGAAAATCCTTGTTTCACTTAGATTCCTTTATTTTGCATAAATCATAGATAATTCTGATTTAATATTTGATTAAAATTTTAGAAATTACCTTAAGAATATCTAAGCTTCAACTAATTTTTAAAAATAAAGGATTTTTCAAATATAATGAAGAAATATCTGGTTTTAATACTTTCCATGACAATGTTATTTAGTTCTATCCCTTTTTGGATGGTGGGTTCAACCCAATTAGATGTTTCGCAAAATGATACGAATCGAATTACTATTGACCAAACACATGAAAACCCTGGAGTGTTCAAGCTTGTCAACTTCAATATTATCGCTGGTGCAGGTGGTGAAGACAACAACTGGACCGAAATTTTGATTGAAGAGAATGCAGAGGTTCTTGCTCTTGTCGAGACGGGAAGATGGAAGTTAAGTGATGGTTCATTTGATGAAGCTGTAATTGAAATAAACTCATGGTTTCCAAATGAAAAACCCTATGACGCTGTGACATTTGAACCAGTAGGTACAACCGATGGTCAAGTCATATTTTCACGATACCCAATTATAGACAGCAATACGATTTCTTCATATCCCTTAGATGATGGAACAATGTACAAACTTAGCCATCCTCTAATCGTAGCTTTACTGAATATCGATGGGCATGAAATATATGTAGTTGCTGAACATAACAGTTGTTGTCAATTATCAGAGGTTCGTTCTGATGAACAAGAGGCGATTAACAATTATTTTGACTCGCTAGGCCCGGATGTTGCAATCATTTATACGGGCGATTTAAATAATCCTCCTCTAGAGAACAGGATCCACAATCCAGAAAAGGAACAGGATTGGGACTCTGATAATATTGAGATGTTACTCAATAGCTCTCATCCGCAAACCACTGTTAATCATGTTTGGACTGACACTTTTAGAGTTTTAAATCCTGATTATCATCAGTATCCCGGATATACTGCAGAGGGTGCAGCAGGAGTCAATCAACCGGACAGAATTGATTATACCATGGTTAATCAGCATTTAACCCATACATTAGTGAGTGCGAAAAATAAACTTAGAGGGTTTGATCATGGTCATGTGACTAATGTTTTCAATCTAAATCCTGATGAAGTCAATTTGAGACCTCCTTTACCACCCACAGGAATTTCAATAGATGTGGATGTTCAGAATGTACAAGCAACAATCAGCTGGGATCCTAATTTAGAAGAAGATTTTTACAAGTATCAGCTATATCGCGAAAAGTGCTTGATTACTGAAATTCCAAAAGGCCAAAATTCGTTTCTTGATGATTATTTCTATGAAGACAATACAATCTATAATTATGAACTGAAAGCAGTAGACTGGGAGGAGAACATATCTCAACTATCGTCCATGAATTACGTAAATACTAGCAAAGGTAATTTGGATAGACCTGGTCAACCTGTCTTATCTACAAAGACAGTTTCCGGTGGTGTCTTGCTAAGTTGGACACTTGATGATACTGGTAATGCACCAATTACTCAATATGAAATGCTGAGAGCAACAATTCCGGGGTATCCGCTTAACACAGTTCGCTTTATTTCAGGACATTTAACAAATTTTACTGATACTTCAATCTCTAAACCAGGAATTAATGTGATTTATCAACTCAGAGCTTTCAGTTTAGTGGGTCGAGGTCCATCATCTGTTGTTTCTGTTGGAACATCGGGTCTTAATTCAAATTCGATCTCAACAAGTAACACATTGCCAAATAGCCAAGTCCATCGCCCAGGTGTTCAACAGGTAGTTGGGTGTCCAGACACTATTCAGACATTAGTTTATATTCCCCCTCCCTCACAGGTTACTGGACTTATTGCTAATACAGTCTCAAGTAATCAAATTGATCTTATATGGACAGGTAATACTGAGAGTAATATTGAATCATACAGTATATACAGAGAAGGGACATTGGTGGGAACATCTGTAACTAATTCATATTCCGATTCTGATTTAACTCCTTTAACAGAATACACTTATGAAGTTTCAGCCGTCGGAGAGGATGGTCAAGAAGGTCCAAAGTCTGAGATATTGACTGTTTCTACATTAGGCGAATTAGTGATAAGTTCACAAACGAGTGATAGTAGTGATACTCCAATAATATTTATTTTTACATCAATGTTCATTTCAAATATTATTTTGGTTATCATTAAAAAACGTAAAACCTAATTTTCCACCCAAGTCGAACTCTCAAAATAACTACCATTTGCAGGTTTAACGTCCATTTTTTCATAAAATAATTAGGAAAAATTGAGACAAGTTAAATTGATACGATTTATTTGGAATCGGCAGAGATAAATGAAATATGTTGTAACAGGATCCACAGGATTAGTTGGTAGGAATTTAACTGAATATATATTAGATAATAAGGCAGACACTGATGAAGTGTTAGCTACTGGAAGAAATCCTGATATATTAAAAATTCTTAAAGGACTGGGCGCAAATACAAAGCCATTAGATTTAACCGCTGATATATCTGAGTTTGATACACTGAATGATTATGGGGGCTCAGATGCAGTTTGGTTTCATTGTGCAGCGGCTGTGACAGGTGCTAGTGAAACTAGTTTTCGTGAGATCAATATTGGTGGTACCAAAAAATTAATTCAAAAAGCTGAAGAATTAAATATCCATAAATTCATTCTGGTTTCTTCTATATCTGTTTATGGTCTTCACAGTAAGGATAATTCAGGATTTAGTGAAGATCAAGAATACAATCCTGGGGGAACTTATGGCGAAAGCAAACTAGAACAGGAAACGCTGATGAAATCCAGTTCGATAAAATGGCTTATATTTCGACCTCCCTATATTGGTGGTCCCAATGACAAAAATGTACTAGTTGAATTTAGTAAGCGAATTAAGTCAGGTAAAATGCCTTTATTTTCAAAATCTGGATATCTCGGATATGTAGATGCTCGAGATCTTGCTTCAATGATGTTCAAAGGATCTCAATCAGAATTAAGCAACGAAGCTTACAATGTACAAGGTACTGCATGTACTTTGGATGAATTTGTGGAAACTCTTGGTCGTAATCTTGACCTTGAACCACCCTATGGTAAAAAATATCCATATCGACTAGTAATGACATTGGGGTACATTAATGACTTTATTGCTAAATTACGTGGAAAATCAGGAGCTCGATCAATCTCTGCATATCGAATAAGAGCTCTCACATCGAACAGAATATTGGATACCACTAAAATTTCTAAGGATTTAGAATTTAAACCTAATTATACAATAGATCAAAGTATCAAAGACTGGTTAAAAACCACTTCTACGTAACAAAATTGATTAAGCCTTTGATGTCAATTCTAAATATGAGTAACTCGATACACTATGGGGTTCAAATCGAACCACAGTTTGGATATAATTTCCAACAAATTTATGATATTTGTCAATCCGCAGAACTTAATAATTTCAACACAGCTTGGTTTTCAGATCATTTTATGATGACTAAAGATTCCTCAGATTTGACTTCGTATGAGTGCTTTGCTGCTATGATGGCAGCAGCTTCAAGAACCGAAAAATTGAGAATTGGTGCTCTTGTATTTTGTAACAGTTATCGCCATCCCGCCGTTCTCGCTAAACAAATCGCCTCATTAGATCATTTCTCAAATGGTCGAATCGATTTTGGTTATGGTTCAGGATGGAAAGAACTAGAGTACAATGCGTATGGTATTGATTACCCCAGTGCAGGAATTAGAATAAAACAACTTGCAGAAGGCATTGATGTAATCAGAGCATTATGGAAGGATGAATATGCTAACTATTCTGGTGATTATTACAATCTAAAAAATGCCATTTCTTTTCCCAAACCTTTGCAGGACCCTGTACCAATATGGGTAGGGACAATGGAAGCAAAACCTAAAATGTTAGAATTAGCAGCAAAACAAGCTGATGGAATCAATATCGCATGGAGCTTCGCCCCCGATGTTTATCAAGAAAAATTACAAAGAATAGATGAATTTTGTGAGAAATATGGAAGAGATCCATCCACCCTTATGAAATCATATGGTGTTTGGACCAGGATTTACGAGTCAGATGAAGAAAAAATGAAAGCTTTCAAAGAAACAGCTGAGAAAAGAGGCTTCACACTGGAAGAAGTTGTAAACCGCTATGCAGGTAGTTTACATGGAACTCTAGACGAAATTAAGGAAAAACTAAGAAAGTATAAAAAACTTGGAATCACACATTTTGTTTTCATGTTTCCAGGTGATCAAGAAATAAAATCAATGGAAATATTTTCCAAAGAAATTATTGGGAAAATATAATTAAAGAGATTTAAGGAAATTTGTATAATCTGTCATAATCCTCTTTCCATGCTTCTTGAGAAGAACTGGACTGGAATGAGAAAATTTATCATATTCTACGAAGGTATTATTTTGTAAATAATTCCCTAGCTCTTTGGCACCACCAATAGGTACAATTTCATCACTTTGGCTATGCAACAACATAGTCGGAACTGAAATTTCTTTTAGCTCGCCTATGTATTTTTTACTATCTTCCTCTGTAATGTCTTCTTTATAGAGTTTATAGAGTTTCACCATATTATAGATTAAGGTACCTGTGAGTAGAGGTTCAAGCTTCTTCCTGATCCACCAACTTTTAATTCCTTCAAAGAAACTCAAATTGTAAGATTGCTTACCCTCAAAAATTGTCGGAAGGAATACAGAATCATATACAACTCGATAATTCTGTTTATCAACTAAATTATACCATATTCCTGTGATGGAATTTAAATATTCTAAACGTTTTGTAAATTCCTTTTTTGTAGTGCCATCTCCAGTATATGCCAAATTTGGACTTCCATAACTTGCAACACTCAATGTCCTTTCCTGATCTTTCATTGCTGCAAAAAATGAAATTAATGATCCTTTAGAATATCCAAAATGGTGGGCATTGTCAATACCCATTGCATCCATGAATTCCAAATGTTGATCCATAATTTTTAGAAAATCAAAATCTCCCTCTAACTGTGAAGATTCACCTATACCTACATAATCATATTGTACGAAACAGTACTCCTCTTTTAATTTTGATTTCAAGGCAGGTAGTAACACATAATCAAATTGCTCATAATTAAAAATTGATCCACTTACAAGCATAATTTTTGGTTTACTCATATTTCCAATCGTTCGGTATGAAATCTGAGAGCCATCAGCAATTTCAATTTTACCTGTCTTGGTTTCCACAACCAGTTGATTTAATTTTCTTTAATCAACTTTTTTCTTTCATGGAATTTTTTTATTAAGATATTAGAATAATTTTGGACGGTATCTTCCGTTGTTAATTCAAAACATAAAATGCCAAAATTTCCTTATTATTACCGTGAAAGTAGTGTGGGGTAGTTTTAGGAACAAAATACGAATGGTTTTTTTTGATTTCAAAATCTTTCCCATCAATATTTATGTACCCATCACCAGCTATGATTAGATATATTTCATCTGATTTGTGTGGTGATTGATTATCTTTCTCTCCAGGACCCAAGCGGAGAGAACCAGCTTCAAAGCTTTCTTTCTCTATAAATGATGACCAATATTGATCTGAATGCCTCAACTCTTCAATTGACTTTTCAATATTATGTACTAATTCCATCTAATCTGAAGCTTAAAATCAAATTACAAAAAAACAGAGGTAATGGAATAATTTAATGGCCTAGATATTTAGGTATACAGCTTCATTCATAATAAATGGAAATCAAGACAAAATGATTAAATGGATATTGTCGCAGTACAAGACCGATATGCACCGAAAGGGATCTGCTTTGGTTGTGGTTCTTCAAACTCAAAAGGATTACAAATTAAAAGTCAATGGGAAGGAGATGAGTTTATTATGAGATTTACACCATCAGAAGAGCATCAAGCATTTCCAGGAATAATAAATGGAGGCATTTTAGGTACATTATTGGACTGTCACTCTAATTGGTGTGCTGCTACAGCTTTATATTATGAGAATCCGGATGAAGAGTTTCCTTCAACCGTGACTGCAGATTTTCATGTTAAATTAACTCGTCCTACTCCTTTTGGAGTAGAATTAGTAGTTAGAGCGAACATTGTGGAAATTATTGGAAAAAAAGTGATTGTGGAAGCAAAAGTATTTGCTAATGATAAAATAACAGCTACCTGTCAAGCTACGTTTATTGCAGTAAAAGAAGGACATATTGCACATAATGCTTGGAACAAACAATGATAATCAATCAAAGATTAAATTAAAAATTTTAAAATATTAACATTTAGTAGTCCTTACATTTTAGTAGACTATTACGAAACGTGATTTTATGGGTTATAAACCAAACTTGTTCCCCAAAAAAGAAGGGAACACTTCAAGAAGTGCTCATCGAACATTACCCGAAGGAACTGTCGAGTTGGAGCACGGAAGAGCTGGGTTTGCCGGACCTGTGTCACACTTATATAAGACCCATGCCCCAACCAGATGGACTAGAGTAGAAGGTCCACTTCAACATCATTCTTATGATTTTAACAAATTGGTTCCCGAAGATATGAACGATCCTGCTGGGATGGCAACAGAGATATTGTTCAATAACCAGTGTCGGATTTCAATTTCTCGTAGGAAGGAGGAAATGCCTTATTATTATAGGAATGCAGATGGTGACGAAGTTATATTTGTCCATAGAGGAGAAGGCATTTTCGAGTCAGACTATGGTAACTTGTCGTTCATGACTGGGGATTACATTGTCATCCCAAGAGGGACAGCATATCGACTGGTACCGTCTACAACAGATAATTTTTTCCTCATTATTGAGTCAACTGATGGGCATTTTGATTTGCCTGATCGTGGGATGTTGGGGCCAACAGCTCAGTTTGATCCTGCATTGATTGAAACTCCGAAATTGCCCTCTGAGGCAGTCCGTGCAGAAGAAGAATGGGAAATTCGGATAAAGAAGTATAATCTGATAACTAAGGTATTTTTTCCATTTAATCCTGTACAGGACACTCGAGGCTGGAAGGGAACCAATTTAGTATGGAAAATTTCGATCGATGATTTTCAACCTGTTGTGTCTCCGAGTTATCATCTACCCCCGAGTGTTCACACCACTTTTGTAGCAAAAGGATTCGTAATCTGCAGTTTTGTGCCTCGACCCCTTGAAAGTCCAGATGTATTAAGAATTCCATTTTATCATTCGAATATTGACTATGAAGAACTAATCTTCTATCATGATGGAGAATTTTTCAGCAGACACGGTATTGATGTGGGCAACATGACATATCACCCTCCAGGAATTTACCACGGTCCACAACCTCAGGCATTTGATAAGGTGCAGAACAACCCTGAAATTACTCATACCAATGAAAAAGCTGTTATGATTGATACGAGACAACCGTTACATGTGACAGAAGCCGCAAAAGCTGTGGAGAACAAGGATTACATGAAATCATGGTCGGAAGATGGAGATAATATTACATCAATTGGTTAGTTCAGGTCCTTCCAGTTGGTTTGAGAATATGCAAGTACATTCCCCTTTTGATAACTCCTGATTTCTCGACCCAACCTCTGAGTCCTCTTAGATTATTAGCCGCTTTAGGGAATTTGTTTGCCAAATTTTCTCTTCTAGTTCCGGCTTCAACCCCTTTACCCGCAATAGTACAAGGATTAACTTCTCCATGAACGATAAGAACTACTTGACTTGGATCCTGATTAATATATTTTTCAGAATTTGTAAAAGCAAGATAATATCCTCGAGGTGTAAAAGTAAAATCCTTAATTCCACTTATTAATAAATTAATTCCAATATGTTCAGGTTGCAATTCATTTTCTCCAAGTTCTAGATTATTATTTATTGATCGAATTTCATCCTCTGATATAGCAGTCCATTGTGCATTATTGCGAATTTCAACTGAACCCTTTTCGTACATAAATCTTGTCCGACCATCAGTAATTCGTGTAACCCCATAATGACGATTTCCAACGATTCCTCCAAAATCCAATTCTAAACTTTCAACTTCTTCTGTATGTAAATAATCAGGACTATCTTCACGACGATGTGTTATTTCATAAATTGAATTGTAAACTTTGGCTACCATTCCAGTAATGATTTCGTTTTCAAATCGCACAAATAGGATTGAAAACCACTATTCAAATTAGTTTGGGTTAATCAAAAGATATGATTGTTCGATTATCCACAAATTTTCAATTGAAGATTTATATCTATGTGTGAAACATGTTTAGGTCGAACTAAAATTAAGTTAGGTACCACACTTCCAATTCTACAAAAAATGCGTTTCTCAGCGTTCAAAACATTTCGTAGAGGAGTAAAAATTGATGATAATGGAATCGACCTTACACACACTTTTCCTGCAGTGTTGATTGATACCAAGTTATTAGAACAATATAGAGCATTTTTTGATTTTACTGAAGACCTTCCCTTTTCTTATCTCTATATTCTTGCGCAAAGGGCTCAAGTGGCTCTGATGCTTGATAAACGGTTTACAATTTCAATACCTGGTATGATTCATATCAACAATAAACTTACACAACATGAGGTTGTTAATCCAGAACTCCCAATAGAGATCAAAATATCGATTACTGTTGAATCGAAACTAGAAGGATCTCTTTACCCAAATTCAGAGGTATTATATTATCAAGATGGTAATAAAGTTGCAACTTGTAATAGTGGTTATCTTGTTAAAAGAAAATCAAAATCAAAATCAAAAACTTCGAAAAAACCGAAGGATGTGATTCAAAAGTTATCTTCAGTTACTCATTCAGTGCCATGGGAATTAACAAAATCATTAGGAAAAAAATACAGTAATGTTTCTGGAGATAAGAATCCAATACATAGCTCGAAACTATTTGCCAAATTTCTAGGATTTAAACGTCCCATAATTCATGGGTGGTGCTCTGTAAGTCAAGTAATAAAGGACGCAAGTCAGTTTAATAATAATGTGAGAGAAGTCAAGGTCAATTTCAACAAGCCTATATTCCTCCCGAGTACTGTTCAAATCGATTTTGATGAAACTGACGCAGAAATTAATAAATCCCAATTTATGGTAAAGACACCAGGTAATGACCTGATTCATCTTTATGGGTATATAAAATAACAAAACACTAGATCGAGTATAATTTAATCTCTGGCTACTAAGATCTGTTTTTCTTTAGAATAGCTTATTAATCGCATATTCCTTGAGATTTTAGGGTATTATCCTAGGGTGAGCTGTAATAAATGAATATTCAAACTTATTGTGATCGATGTAAAGACACAGTCTGGTTTGAGTTGGATATTACAGACGTCCCTGATACTACTGCTGGACTTTTCAAAAGAGCCCTAATTCATGATGGTCATGTTCTAAATTGTGAAATCGATACAAATGGCAGTGTACGAAGTGTGAAATCACAAACAATTCTTGAAAATCCAACTATTGCTCTATCAAATGGGGTCGCTAGAAAATTTCATGATCTCAATATCGACAAGGGGCTTCCTGTTCAACTTGATATCTATACTTCAAATCCTGACCTCAATAAATTTTTTATGCAGGTAATTAGTGAAATTATCCGATTGATCAGTGAACTAGATAGGACAGATAGAGGTTATTACGATTTGTACATAACAAATAAACTCACCATTGTTAAAACTCATAGATATGACATAAATGTGGGCTTAAATGTGAGATTAAAGGAGGAGAACCTTCCCAGTCTTAAGGGTCTTATTCTGGATATGAGCGATGTTGAGAAGAATAAACTAGACTTGGAAATAATTATCAAAAATCAAGATTTTGTCGGAATCCTTACTCACAAAGATACCAAAGACCCTTATTTCCATGCAATTTCTTCACTCTGTCTAAGCTTCGGTATCCCATTTTACATAGACTCTTTATCTACATCATCTCTCAAGGGTCTGTTCAATTTTATTTACGCTGTTCTACAATCTTCAAACGAATTTTAATTCTAATTACTTAGATTGTCATTCTAGCCTTCTTTCAACATTTCTTCGTAAATATCATCATCCGGTTTACCCTTCTTTTGTTCTTCGATATCCTGTTCAAATTTGTAGCTTTGATATGCGACACTGAATCTAATCATGAAGTAGACAAATATCAAAAGAATCATACCAGTCCTAGCATCACTTTCAATTGAATTCCATCTTATCACAATTAAAACCAGAACAAGTAATCCTGCCATAATCTGAATAATATTGTTCCAGATTGCTTTGAGGAACAGATTCTCAGGTTCAGGCATTTCAAAGGGTTCCATATTTCTGAATTTCTTCAAACAAGTAAATGTGTTATTATATTAAAATTCAAGTTTGATAAAATCAAGAAGGAAAATAGTATCTGATTATTTTGACAGATTTAAGTCATATCGAAGCAGTCATTTTTGATTGTGATGGCGTTCTAGTCAATAGCGAAGCTTTGAGTTGTTATGCCCTTAATGTAGTTTTTGAGGAAAATTTTGGTATCGATATCGGAACAAATTATAGTCCAATAATCGGCACATCTCTTGATTTTGCATTGAATTATTATTTCAAAAAATATGATGTAAAGGATTATGATATTGAGGAGCTAAAGCTTCAGAAGGAAAAAGCTTATTTTTCTCTTGCAGAAAGTGAATTAGATACTTTCGATTTGTGTGAATCATTTATCCAACTTCTAAGATTTCGATCAATCAAGATTGCTGTTGCCTCATCAGGAAGTCATGAAAAAATAGAATTTTCACTAAACGAAGTAGATCTTCTCAAATATTTTGAAAATCGATATTCTTCTCAAGATGTGAAGAATGGTAAACCACATCCTGATTTATTTCTTCACACTGCTGAAAGTATTGGTGTATCTCCTGACAAATGTTTAGTTATAGAAGATTCGGTTAATGGGATTATTGCTGGAGTGAATGCTGGTATGAATGTAATTGGGTTTCCTGGATCTTTTCCAAATCAAGATCTCATGAAAGCAGGTGCAACTTATTTAGTCAAAGGATATTATGAGCTAATGAAATGGTTTCCTTAGATTTAATAGAATTGTAATTTATTTATTAATTGAATTTCTAATATCTCAAATTAAAAACAAACTTATATTATGTAGAAATCGATTATTTGGTTAGATCAATATTGTCTGATTCTGAAAATATCAAAATGGTAGGATACATCTGTGGTGTCTGTAAAAAGCAGAGAAAATTGACTATAGATGCAGATGTACATTTAAAACGAAGAGAGCTAACTATTAATGGATTGGCTTCATATATTGATATTCATACCGATCAAAATGGGTTAAGGCATGGTAGTAAACTATTCATCGATCCGAATTTTCACGTTAGGACAAATTCAGCTATCAAAATGAAAACCACAGCTCCAGTAAAAACCAGTGGTCCAGCAATACCTTTACCAGGATTGAAAACCAAAAATCTCTCTACTAAATTTAATTGGGATTCATGGGATAAACTTGAATTAAACCTAAAAAATGAAAATATCATATTTCACCTTGATATGGTTGAATCAGATACAACCACTACAACCTCAAACTTAGTTATATCAACATCATCTGAACTAGAATCTGTTACCTGTGAAGTTCATCCATCTGTGGATGATATTTTACCAGAATCATTAGAATATATGGATGGATGGCTTCGCACTTTTTGCAATGTTATTGAAATTGCATCTTCCCTTCATATTGACTTAGTCCCAGAGATACTTCGCTATATTGACCATCACGTACATAGAAGAATCACTTACACTGATGAGATTATAATGGGAATACTAGTTGATAAAGCAGCGATTCTAATTCCTGATAAGGATACGATGAAGATGGTTGCACGTTATGGTCCAGCATTGAAATTGATTGGATTAGATCCTACAATTCTTGGTAGAATTGCAGAAAAGTTATGTGAGCAAAATCAATTTTCAATGACTGATATCCAACAAATATTAAAATCTGAGATTGCAACAGGTACTGAACTTGAAGAGGAAGTTATTGTTTTAGCATTATTTTATTTACTATCTCTAGATGCTTTTGATTACAAACGTTCCATATTATTAAGTGACAGTGAAGATAGTAGTTCGTAGATTTGTAAATTCCTAGTTTGCCGGTAATATAGTTGTTCTGACCTCACCAAATCCAATACGATATTTATCATTTTGACAATAAGCTTTCATTATAACTGTATCACCATCTTCGAGAAATTTTCTCTCTTCTCCATTTGGCAGAGAAATAGGTTCCTTACCACCCCAGGATGATTCAAGTAAACTAGCTCTACTCTCTTTTGTAGGCCCACTAATGGTTCCAGTGCCTAATAAATCTCCGGTTTGCATGTTACATCCCGTAATTGAGTGATGAGCTACCATTTGATTCATCGTCCAGTAAATATTTTTAAAATTAGATTTCCCTAAAAGAACTGGCTTATCCATCTTTTCGGTTTGCAACTCTATATCTAAGGTGATATTAAATGATATTCGTTTATCTTCTTTCAAGTAATCAAGAACTTCAGGATCTTGTGTAGGCAATTCAATTTGAAAATCCGTCAAAGCATCGATTGGTACCACCCACGGAGATACAGAACTAGCAAAATTTTTAGCATTGAATGGTCCGAGTGGTCGATATTCCCAACCTTGAATATCTCTTGCACTCCAATCATTTAGGATAACTAGACCAAATATATGATCCATAGTGTTTGCAATTGGAATTGGCTCACCTAAATCGTTCCCAACACCGATATAAATTCCCATTTCAAATTCATAATCTAATCTCTTAGAAGGACCAAAATATGGTTTATCCATAGTTGGAGGTTTTAATTGCCCTGAGGGTCTCTTTATATCTTGTCCACTGACAATAATCGAACTAGCTCTACCATGATATGCAATAGGAATATGCAACCAATTGTCCATTAGAGCACTTTCAGGTCCTCTGAACATAGTGCCAACGTTGAACGCATGATCACGTGAAGCATAAAAATCGGTGAAATCTGTTGTTTTGATGGGTATAAGTAAATCACATTCTTGCATCTTAAAAAATACTTTAGATCTTAGTTGATTGTTGTCTCTTAGATCTTGAGTGTCTTTATTTAATAACCGCTGAATTTCTGATCTAACGTTTTTCCATACAGTCCTACCAAGTTCCATAAAATTGTTAAGGTATTTTTGGTCGAACACATTTACATCAGAATTTGTAGGTAGTAACTCCTCTTTTTCCAGGATTGACAAATCTAATATCTGATCTCCAATAGCCACTCCAACACGTGGGTTGTTCTTACCCTTCTCACTAAATATGCCATATGGTAAATTCTGTATTGGGAAATCTGAGTTTTCATCCACTTTAAGAAAAGATTCGATATTATATTCTGACATTTTTGCTCAAAGTCGATTTTAATCGGGGGGTTAATGTCTTTTAGTTTTAGTCACGATCAGACGCGGTTAAATAAACAACAACATCCGTGGCGGGGAAATTGGGTAATTCTGAGTGTTTGAAGAAGGAGGATAATTGTCCACGGTGATATGTTGGATGTTGTATAAGATGAAAAAGGATATCTTCTCGTTTTCTAGTAAACTCCCTCCCATCAAGCGAGGTATAACTGACCGTCTCATCAAGCAATTCCTGTGATACAGTGGATAAGTATTGAATCAACAGATCATCCATTTCCACCCATTTGTTTTCCAATTCAGTCCAAATGGAAAAATCAGATTCTTTTATAACTCCTGATGGGGACTGGTTATGAAGTCTTTTGTGCCACATTTCATAAGAGGCAAAAATATGAATAATTCTCTCCAGTAACAACCCATATTCAGTATCGATACGTAAATCATCTATTGGTATATCTCGCAAAACTTTTCGATATCTTGAATTTGCCCATTTATTGTATTTGAACATTTGAACCAAGAATTCTTTCTTACCCATAACTAAACTAAGGATTATACTTATATCTATATTATGATTGGAAGTAATTCACGGTCAAAGACTTTAATTCTTTTATTTCTCGAAGTCTGTCTGATAAAGATTTGATTTTACCTAAATCTCCTTTGCATATGTTAATTTCAAACCTTTCATGATGACTGAAGTGAATATTAAGTGTAGACGAAATTTCCTTTTCAAAGTCATGTTTAACACTGGATAGTTCTTCTATGACCCTGGTTTCGTGGATATCATAAATATAAGAGTTTAGGGCCAAACCGTTACCTGAAAGTGTATCAATTTGACTTCGATGTTCTAACCAATGCGTGAGGGCTTCACGAACAATCATTGATCGATTCATCTTTAATTCTAAATTATCTACTTTCTCAATTAAATCTGGAGGTAGTGTGAAAGAATACCGTTCTTTGTTAGGGATATTATGAGATTCACTGTTCATTTCCATCACTAGGATTGCTAAGTCTAATTATGATATGAGTGTTTAAGAGGAATAATCTCTCGGCATATAAAATCATTAAATTTTTTCATTATTTGTAAAATCAACACAAATTAATTTTTTAATTATAGGAAACTAGCCTTAGCTTACAATTTATATTCCACGAATACTTAGAGTCAATGAATGATATGGTATTACTTATTGATATAAATGGTAATACTTTTATCAAACGAAGATAATCGGAGTAATAAGGAAATGACTACTGAGGAGCAAGAAATTACAGATTTTTCACATGGACACCTGCAGGTATTGTCTTATAAAGGCGAACATGCTACATTATCCGGTATTGGTATAATCCATGGATTAGCCTCAAATGACGAACTCTTACTTTTCCTAACCTTGACACTTGGAATAAGCAGTTACCTATACATATTCATTGGATTAACAATTTTTACTGTAGGTGTAGTAATAGGTATGATTTTATATTCTTCCCTTCTGAAGATCCCTTTTGCAAAATATGGGCAAGAACGCGTACTACGAGTAGTAAATCTGTCCATCGCAACTTTGACCCTTGTCTATGCATATTTTATTCTGACAGGTAATGAGACTGTTAATCTTTTACCTGTGATATCAGATGATCTATCCGGAGCTCTTTATCTTGTTGCATTTATACTTGGAATCAAACATTCACTTGATGCAGATCATGTTGTTGCTATTTCATCTATTTTATTACGAGCTCCAACTCTTAAAAAGACATTCAGTCTTTCAATTTCATGGGCATTAGGCCACATGTTAACTGCTTCAATTATTACATTTATTCTTTTTACTTTCAGAGAAGTAGTTCTCGATAAATTCTTGGGATCATTTGAAATCATTGTTGCAGTAATGTTAATAATAATTGCACTGTTAACAATCGCATGGGAATTTAATATTATAAGTTTCGGAAAGCATTCTCATGGTCATTTACATGATGATCATACAGTATGTCAAGATGAAAATTGTCTCAAACATTCTCACAAATAAAGAAATTTTGAGATTGAGTTTTTGTGTTAATCAATACATATTATTTTTAATTACTCGAAATTAGTCAACCCGTGGGTAATAAATTCAATAATGACACAAAAAAATTTGCTACTAAAGTAGTAGAAAACATCCCGATCAAGACACCTGTAAACCCAGTTACTGTACCAATTTACGCCTCCTCAACATACGTGTTAGATTCAGCTGCGCATGGTGCAGCACTATCTAGTAGAGAAGAGATCGAAGGTAAGAGCCTGTATTTATACTCTCGTTGGGCGAATCCAACATCAGATGTTGCTGCAGCGATGATAAATAAACTTGAAAATGGTTACGGCACTCATATTACGTCAAGCGGGATGTCTGCTATCGTAACATCCCTGTTCACCAAACTAAAAACGGGTGATCATATAGTTGTCCCACAACCAGTATATGGTGGCACACATGAGGTTTTTGCTAAAATCCTGCCTACATATAATATCGAAGTAAGTTTTGTAGACGGTACTGATTATAATGCCTACGAAAAAGCCATTCAAGATAATACTAAGGTACTATATATTGAAAGTCCCGCTAACCCAACAATGTCGATTATTGATATCAAGGAAATTGGTAGAATAGGCAAATCAAATGGTATAACCACAATGATTGACAGTACATTTGCATCCCCGTACAATCAAAATCCCATTAATTTGGGAATTGATGTGGTTTTACATTCAGCCACAAAATATCTTGGTGGGCATTCGGATATAATAGCAGGCTCAATAACAGCGGGAAATGAAATTACTTATCAAGAAATTTTTAAGACTCTCAAGTTATTTGGTGGGATTCTCAGCCCCTTTGATTCCTTTTTACTAGCGCGTGGGATAAAAACATTAGATGTCCGGATGGAGAGACATAATAAAAATGGGCAGGAAATTGCAGAATTTCTCGAGAATCATGATAAAATTGCTAAAGTCCATTATCCGGGGTTGAAATCACATCCCCAACATGAAATAGCTACCAAACAAATGAGCGGTTTTGGGGGAATGATTGGATTCGAAGTTGAAGGAGGAGCTGAAAAAGGTCAGACTGTAATTGAAAATTTGAACACAATTATTCTTGCAGTTTCTTTAGGTGGAGTAGAAAGTTTAGTTGAGCAAGCTTCAACGATGACTCATAGTATGGTTCCAAAGGAAGAACGACTCAAAGGTGGAATCACAGATGGTCTTATTAGATTCTCAGTTGGAATTGAATCAGCGGATGATCTGAAAAAGGATTTATCTCAAGCTTTAGATCTAATTTAACTTTAATAGATTAAGAAATTGATTGCTCTTATTTTCAGGTAATTCTAATTCTCCTAGTACACCCACATTACCATGAAAATCACCTCCAGCAGTGATCACAAACTGCTTTTGAGCAATAATTTTATCTAGATATTGGTTTCCTCTTTTTATAAAATCCTCACTTACTTTGTATTTGCCTTTGTAATTATATATTCGCTCAATTCCAGCAATCGGGAATCCAGTCACATATTCGGCGTATTTTACAAATTCATCAAAATCATCATGATAACCTTCGAATGGATGAGCCCAGATTATAATTCCTCTTAGATCTTTAACCTGTTTAATCCACTCTTCAAAATCTAGGGTAAAACGAGCAATGTGTAACGTCTTTCCATCTGCAAGATACCTATCAAAGGCTTCATCAAAGGATTTCACATATCCTTTGTTTACTAATACTCTGGCCAAATGTGGCCTACTAATAACATCTGCAGGTTGCGAACTCCCATCTGTTCCAGTGGTTACTTCGTTTATTACATCTTCATATGTAATATCAAATCCAATTTCTTTGGCTTTCTTTATCATTTCCTTCATTCGCCAAACTCTACTGTTCTTTATCTTTTCTAGATTTTGCAGCAACTCACATTGTGGATCAAGATCAAAAGAGGGAAAATATGCCAAAAAGTGCAGAGATTTATTCATTATTTTTGTGCTAATCTCAATACCTGCTATTAATTTACCTGAAAAGTAATCTGGGGCTAATTGATTTGCTTCTACACTACCTTGAAAATTATCGTGGTCAGTTATTGCTAGGATTTTTACACCCTTTCGCTCGGCCTCTATCAATATTTGAGTAACTGACCATGTACCATCAGAATTTGTGGAGTGACAATGAAGATCAACATTCACATCTTAAGAAACTAGAATATCGATAAAAGATATGTTAAATCCGCAATAATTTATGACGAATTAATTTAGCAGAGATAATTTGTAAACCAAATAAAAATTATTTACGATTTATTTGATAAATAATTACGCATAATCTCAGCAGATTTGTCAGGATCAAGAGAAGTGATACTTAAGGAATCAACCAGTTCAGAACCCCCAAAAGGAATTGATGGTAACACATCTATGAAGAAATGGAAGTCCTGCTCGATTGTAATTCCCTGCCTAAAAACAATTGTACGATCTATCAATGCAGGCCATTTAGAAGGTGTGGCAATATTTATTAGATTATCTGCCATCTTTAATATCCCAGCTAATGAACGAATTTCGATTTCATTTAGTTTACCAAACCAATTTTTATGAGTCTTAGGTATAATACGAATTGCAAGGGCTCGTATTGGTGCGTAAGGTACCATAACTCTCCAATTTGCATCTTCCCATACAATACGACCTGAGGTTTCAAGATTCTGTCCTACGTGATCAATACAGTTTTCCTCGTTAGCGATTTTACAAACTAGGCACTCTCCTAATTTCTGAGAAGCCGATTCATATGCATGCTGAAAATTTGCACTTAACATACCAGAATTGTGAGGTATAATATATGTTTGAGCATGAAGTTGTCTTAGAGATGCCCCTGATGTAGGACCAATATTGAAGAAAATTAATGAGGATTGAAATTTCTTATTTATAATTGCTGAAATTGCAATCTTCAGACTTTGTAATATGCTGAAATTTGCTTCTGTATTTCCGAGATGTTCAGAATAAATATTAGAATATGTTACCAATGATACACCAGCTGCATTTTCACCCATATTATTCAATGGAGCATATTTATTTAGAATTGAAACTGCTAATGCTTCAGTTAAATTATGGAATTCTGGATCATCTGAATATTTGCTAACCAGTTCTTGTTCTGTCGAAATTGGTATTGACAACTCTGTACCATGACTAACCTTGAAGAAAATTGATTCTGATGGATCTTTTGACTCTCGCTTAACCGGTCTTCGCATCTTATTGTCTCTGGGTCTACTTCCTCTGCCGGGAACGATATGTATTCTATATCCGAATATTTCGTTTTGGGATAGAAATGATAAAAGTGGATCAAATCTAACCTGAGGATACTTTTCCCCAGTGTATTTCCCCCAGAAATTATCTATTTCCATCTATCAATCAATTGATACAGTATTTTTAACTTCTAATTTATGATAATAATTCTAAAGATAATTTAATTTCTAATTTTTTCAATGAATGAAATCAATCTTTCTAGGGCTTCATACATGTTTTTCCGACCAAATCCTATTCTAAAATGGTAATCATCAAAATCGAAAATTAACCCAGGTACTAATAACACTCCTTCTTTATCAATTAAATCAAGGCAGAATTTGGCTGCAGATTCAAAAATATTTTTGTTAATCTTCACAAAGCCTACGCTTCCCCCTCTAGGTTTAATCCAAGAGAAATGAGTATTATATTTATCAAAGAATATATCCAATATCTGTATGTTCTGATCGATTATTGAATTGCTTTCCTTGAGTATTTCATCTTTGTTTTGAAGCGCAACGGTGGCTAAATATTCAGCTGGGGCACTATTACAAATTGTGGTATAATCTTTAAATTTGGCAATTTTATCAAAAAGTTCATGATCTCTTGTGGCAATCCAGCCAATCCGTAATCCCGGCAAACCAAAAGATTTAGACATTACACCAAGCGAGATTGCTTTTTCATAGAGATCTACAGCAGGCAATAGTGCATCACGCTCATCAAACTCAGTAAACCTGTAAACTTCATCTGAAAAAAGATAGATGTCATTTTCCTTAGCAATTGTCAGAAGCTGAATGTAATCATTACGTTTCATAATCTGTCCTGTTGGATTATGTGGATTATTTATCACAATTGCCTTAGTGTTATTGGTTATTTTTCTACGGAGGGCACCCAAATCAAGGTTCCAGTCCTTGTTTTCTTTCATTTCCCACCTATGCACTTTTGCACCAATTGAATTTGCCACTTCAAATAATGATTGATAACCTGGAAACTGAACAATTATTTCATCATCTTCTTGAAGGATCGCATTCATGAAACAATATATCCCTTCTTCAGCACCAGAGAAGACCATAATATCTTCCTTTAGTGCTGTGGTGTAAAGTTTACCAATTTCTTCACGTAGTTCGGGATTTCCCAATGATTCTGTATAACCTAAAGTTAAATCCATAAAATTGGTAATTGACTCAGGATCATGTGAAATTAATTTTCGAATAGACATTGATTCACAATCTGAGCTACTTAGTAGGTATGGAGTGTTGAATTCATACTTTGCAAAATACCGTTCAAGTTTGAATTCAGGAATTTTCAAGTTTTACATCAATTCTCCTTCTGCAAAGTAAAAACATCTCCCTCCTGTTTCGGTTTTCACCAATTTATTTTCTTTTACATGAAATTTATTATATATCTTGGAGGGTCTACCCATCTCATATCCTTGTTCAACCACTATTTCGTTTACACTATCATTCTTTAAAAGTCCCAAATTATTCAAACATAAGCCAAATGAACTCTGTACACCTCCCGTTGCAGGATCTTCAGGAATACCATAAAGCGGAACAAAAAATCTTGCTCTTACATCCCCTCCATCCCTTGCGTTAGTGGTAAATACATAGGCACACAGATCTTGCTTTTTGAAAATACCTTTACTTAATTCACTGAAATTAGGGTTCAGGTTTGCCAATATTTCAGCATCTTTTACTTGTATAAACAGGAATCTCATTGCGGTACCCATATTAATTTGGAACGGTTTGTTATCTGCAAGGTCAGACTCATTTATTCCCAATAATTCAAGGATAAGTTTTCTATTATCAAAATTCTCAATAAAATCAGCTGACACTTGCACAAAAGAGGTGATTTCAATATCTCCCCTATCTGTATCACTGTATGTTCCCACAACATGACCTCCCTGTAGATTTAAGGAATAATTTTCTCTTGTTTTACCAGTATTTTTTCGATATATATTTTCCATCACATTTAAGGTACCAATTGTTGGATGGCCAGCATACATTATTTCTTTCCCAGGAGTAAAAATACGAACATCCGCCCCTTTATCAGAATGATCAGTAACAAAAGTACTCTCTGAGAAGTTAAATTGTTTTGTAATTTGCTGCATATCCTCAAGAGTCATTTTTCCTGCATTAGGGAAAACAGCAAGTTGATTTCCCCCGTCAATTCCCACATCAGAAAAGACATTGATAATGTAATATTGAAAGCCCACAGTAGGTAAATTTATGTTGATTTTAATTATACAACTGTCTATGATCAGATAAAGTTAACTTTTTGTTGTTAACTTTCTCGTATGTTCAGCTAATAATATACAAACGTCACCGTATCATCCAGCTGCTACACTGGAATAGTATAGTACTTGTCTCCTCTCAGAGAGTATTGCTTCCTTCCACTTGGTTTGTTCGAGTTAGCAGACCCGACCAAGGTGGATTCTCATACTTTTTAACCATCGCAAGATCATTCTCGAACATCCATCAAGATCTGATAATCTGACTAGCAGTTCGTTACGACGGATA
>JAAFKL010000059.1 GCA_021399405.1 Candidatus Heimdallarchaeota archaeon
CCTTTGAGATCTACACCAACAATTATACGAAAATTTGTATCTACTATTGAAACACAAGAATCTAATGAATTTCTTTTAAAATTGTTAGAGACTCAAATTGAGCCGATTCGATTACAAATTATTAATGAAATTGAAGAATTATTCGCAAATAGGATCGTTCTAAACGAAAATAAGAAATCAAATATCAAATCAATCTTGAATATTGCTAAAGCTGATACTTCTATCAAAATTCGTTCCTATGCTAGATTGTTGTTAAATAAATTGAACTAATTAGTTAAAAAAATCATTTAAATTTTCGTTTTCTCCTTGTTTCACAAGATTAGAAAATCTTACACCAAGTAGGCGTATGCCTCTTGGATCTTTGAAATAATTGTGTGACATATCTTGTAATTTGTCAAATATTATTTCTCGATCAATAGTATGAGCTGGAAGAGAAAATGCTTTTGTAACAGTATCGAATCCATTGTATCTAACTTTGAGAGTAAGGGTCCTAACCATCATTTTTTTACGAGTTAATTCATCATGAGTTTTATTAAACAAGGTCATGAGATATTTATTGTATTTATCAAATTCTAGAGGTTTACCATGAAAGGTTCTTTCATGAGAAATGGATTTTCTCATCCCCCGTTTTTTTATTACATTGGTAGATTGACCATTGAATATTTTCCAAAGATAACTTCCATATTCACCTAACAAATCTATTAATTCTGATTGGTATCGATCTATTAGATCACCACAGACTGTGTATCCCTTTTTTCCCAATCGCTCACCTGTAACTCTACCAATTCCAGGAATGTTGGTTAATTTTTGATCAAAGAGAAAATCACGGATCTTATCTGGTACAACAACCGTTATTCCCTCTGGCTTCTGGTAATCAGATCCAATTTTGGCAATTTTTAAGGTAGGTCCAATTCCAATTGAACAGGTAATTTTTTCCATAACCCGTATTTTGTTCTGAATATACTTGGCAAAGTAGAAAGCTTCGTTGTATGAATTTACCAGATTTGTAATATCCAAATATGCTTCATCAATACTTGTGACTGATATTGGGGTCCTAAACTCCTTCAAGAAATCCATAATACGTTTAGATGTGGGTTTGTATTCATTCCCTGCTTCACGGCTAATTACTGCATCAGGACAACGTTTAAGTGCTTCCAGCATCGACATCCCTGATCTTACCCCATACACTCTTGCTTCATAAGAACAAGTCAGAACTACTCCTCTTCCTGTTTGTCTTGCATTTTTATTTCCCACGATCAATTTCGTTCCCTTGAGTTCTGGATTGTCTCTGATTTCAACAGCAGCAAAGAATGCATCCAAATCTAAATGCAATAAGATTCTTTGTTCTTGTTTAGGAGGAATCCGAGTTTCAAGTATCTCGCGAAACAACTAATTTATCTTATCTTTTCTAGAATATATACTTTCTAGAGGGATTGTTAAAAATGAAGTTTTAGAAAATGTAATTTATATCTATAATTTGGTCTATAGATCGCGACCTCTAGATCAACTTTTTTGTTCACAAAATTATTGTTGATAATATTATGAGTAGGAGACATCTTCTACCTCCCGGAAATGAAGAATATCTTGAACGTCTAGGTTTCACTGACCAAGATAAGCGAGTATACATTTCAATATTAGATTCAGGTTTAGTTTCTGTGGGTGAAGTCGTTCAACAAACAGAATTAAGCCTAAGTGAGGTATTGGAAAGTGTCCGGGATCTTGTGGACCTAGGATTGGTGAAAAAAGCTCTAGGTAGAATGCCAAGATACTATGCTACCTTACCTTTTTTCCAGGAAACTGTGACTGTTGAAAGAGACACAATGTATGCTTTAGATTCGATGATCGCATCTTTGAATATGACAAAAAAGGAGATTGTTAATGATAAAAATAAAATCATTACTAAGCAATTTCCAGAATTCATGGAAAAAGTACTTGATTCAATAGTTGAAGATTTACTTAGTCCATTAATTAGCGATATTCAAGGGCTGGTTACAAAAATAGAAAATGATAAAGGTGAATTTCCCAATTCAGTTCAGAAAGAGCATGAAGTTGTCCGAGATGATATAATTAAAATAACTGCACCCTTACAATCTTTTGCTGAACTACAATCACAAAAATTTGATATCAGTATTATCAAAGAAGGGGACGGCCTTGATCAATTTATTATAAATCGTAAGAATCAAAGGGTTAATATTCTTAAAACTGCTCACGATGCCATCGGAGTTTTGTTAAACTCAATTAATGATACTTTGAAAAGATATGCAAATAATTTTCAATCGATAAAAGAGAAATCAGATAATTTTATTACTCAAATCGAAGAAAAAGTTTCCCATATTTCAAATGTCATTGAAATCAGTGAACGATCAATTGATGACATAAAAAATTCGAAAGACGAAATACTAGGAGAAATAGTTTTAGTAAGACAACGGCTTCTCAATCAAACCTCATCAGATACACCTATAACCTCTGAAATCCTTCAATCGGAATTTGATAATTTAACTAAAATAATCAAAAATGTGAGTTTAGACAAAGAAAAAGTAATTGCACCACTAATCGAAGTGAAGGATTTGATGGATGATATGAATATTCAACTCAAAGAATCTAGTACATCTATCACTGAAGATGCAATATCTGTCACTTCCGATTTTCAATCTGGAGTAAAGGATCTAACTGATTCAATAGGAGACTCCCTAAATAACATTAACACAGAGGATGAGAATAGTCTTATTTCATTCCAAGAAAACTTGAAAACTTCAATCTCACAAATAGGAGATGCAGTTAGAAATGAAGGGAAAGAAATAAAGGAAAAAATTGATCAACATGTAGATAGGCTAAATCAGCGATTAACTGAAATATTTTCAGAATGGGAAAAACGACTTATTTCATATTTCAATTATCCAAAAGAAAACGTTGCACCTTTCCTTGACACTTGGGCTGATAAACTTGAACCTCACATTGAAGAATTTAAAAAATCTCTCAATGGCTTTTTTGAAGGTACTTTACTTGAACCCATCTCTAAATTAGAACAAGATTCTTTTAATTCATTAACAACCCGTATACAATATATCAAAGCTATTATGGAAGGGAGATCGAATGATTTACAAACAATAATGAATTTTTCACAAACTTTTGATTATACTAAATCATCAGATACATGGGTTGTAGTAGGGATTCCTTCAATATTTGCTACATTGACCGATCTTCTGCTTCGAACAAAGACAAGAGTGACTGTAGTAACTCCTCGTCTTAGTTCTCAGCTGTTAGATTACGCAGAGAATATTAAAGCAACAATTCGTATCACTATTGTCGCAGATGTCGATGTAGAAGCAGACGCAAGATTAGTAAATAGAATAAAAAATGACGGTCGAATGACATTAAGAAAATATCCTGGCAGGGATCTCTATGCTTGCATCCGTGATTCTGAGGAAATAATATTCGGGTATGAAAAAGAAGGAGAAGAAATAGTTGGTATTAGGTCTTCATCCCCATCAATGCTTGGATTATTGGAAGACCGTTTGAATGAAACAGTTATCCGTAATTCTAAACAGATTTAATCTAACCTAGGTAATATTCACCTGAACGTTTTTGCGCTAAATCTCGTTTACTATTAGGTTTGTTTACTCTTGGTCTACCTGTATTACTATCCCTTCTAAAAGTTACATTCTGCAACTTTAGGAAAGAGTTCATCCCCTCTTTCGTTGATAAGGGTGAAGAAGCATGACCGCTAACACCTGGTTCTCCACGAAAATGTATTATCCTATCTGATACATAACTTTGCAACATGAGATCGTGTTCAATTACAAATGCAGCTGCCCGCCTATGCATAATCATTCTTCGAATTGTTTTACCAACCATGACTCGATCCTCCGCCGATATAAATGCTGATGGTTCATCTATCAAATAGAGATCTGCCTCTTTTGCCAAACACTCTGCAATGCCGACTCGTTGAAGCTCTCCTCCGGATAAGGTATCAATAGTATGTGATAGTAATGATTCCAAGGCTAATGGTCTTATCAATTCAGTTTTGAAAAATGAACTCCGTGTGGCCGCAGGATTTATTCTTGTAAGAACCTGTTCTACAGTTTCTGTTCTTTCACTATCAAGATATTGTGGCTTATAGCTTACTTGAAGAACAAGTTCATCATCCTGTTCTTCTTCATCTTCATCATCTTCATCCGGAATGATTCGTCTTCTTAGTAGTTCAATTCCCTGTTCAACTGTTGTTGGTTTTTCGATACCTGCAACTAATTGTGCGAATGTTGATTTACCAATACCGTTCGGTCCAATAATTCCAAGAATATCAGATGGAAACAAGTTACCAGGTTCAACTTCTAAGGAGAAAGAATCAAATGTCTTTGTCATTCTACCATAGCTAATGAGAGGATAGTTACGATCAATATTGTGATCGCTTAACTCGCTTTTGATGAATTTTAGTGGTTCGGGTCTGAATCTCATATTTTCAGAAGGAATATATCCATCGAGAAAAACATTAATACCTTCTTTAACCGACATCAAATTGGAGACCACACCATAAGCACCTGCTTCACCGTAATATAACTGAACTTGATCACTTAAATAGTCCAAAACTGCTAGATCATGTTCAACTACAATAACAATTTTGTCAATTGCTAGTAGTCTAATTTCTGCTGCTACCCGCATTCTCTCCCTTACATCTAAATAACTAGTAGGTTCATCTATTAAGTAAACATCGGCTTCCCTTGCAATAGTAGCTGCGATTGCCACTCTTTGTAATTCACCACCAGACAGAACTGAAATTTCTCTATCCCATACTGTTTCTAATGAAAAATCGTGTTTCAATCTTTCAACAATATTTCTCTCATCCACTGATAATAATAAGGTGCTAACCAGTCCTTTTGTAACCTTGGGGATTTTATCTACTGCCTGTGGCTTAGTTACTACTTTTAATCCCTTTTCAGAAATTTGTTTAAAGTATGCCTGTAGTTTAGATCCTCGATAATGGTGTATAATTTTATTCCAATCGGGTTCTTCATCGTCAAATAATCCTAGATTAGGTTTAATTTCACCAGATAAGATTTTCAAACTAGTACTTTTCCCACTTCCATTCTGTCCAACAATTCCTGTGACTTTTCCTTGAGCTGGAAGTGGTAATCTGTGTAGTTTGAACGAATTTGGTCCATATCGATGAGTAACTTGTGTATCAAGACTTTGAGGGAGATTGATGATTTTGATAGCTTTCCAGGGATTGCACTTCTTTACACAAATACCACAGCCATTGCATAGATATTCGGAAATACTTGCAACTTTTTTTTCATCCAAAACGATGCAATCTAACCCTGTCAAATTGACTGGACAGTATTTTATACATACGAGGCCACAATCTTTTGATTTACAATCACTTCTTGATACAATTGCCAATCGTGTCATTATTACAATTTTTGCGGGAATTAACTGTTATTTAATAATATGGTATCGATCTAGTTCATCTTAAATTAAAGTAATCATTTGATGAAAATAGTTGACTGACGAACGTCAGTTAACTATTCTGCTATATTTTCAAATGATTATTTCAGCAAAATCAATCCTCTCAAATCTCAGCTTGGCTAAACATGAAAATTAACAAAAAATGAGAAAAATTAGAAGAAGAGACTGAAACTGATCTTGGATCTTCCAAGAGCGGTTGAAGCCATAATCAGCAATTGATGTGTAATAAATGATAGGAACACATGTTGCTTTATGGGGTCCATGTTGACCACTCGTGGTCTTTCAAGACCACAGTGACCTTTGGTTTGACTAAAGGTCCGCTCCACAGAATTTCTTCTCCAATACACCGTCCAATATGTCTTCTCACTCATTCCATCAGGAATGAAGTGTTCAACTCCTCTCTTCGCAACTTCTTGTTTGGTTGGACGAATGATGCAAGCAGCTTTTGCTGCTTGTATCAAGTCTCGATTTTTGCCGGATGAATATCCCTTGTCTGCCGAGACAGCCAAGGGCTGAGGGATTTGCTGCAGAGCTTTATTGAAAATGTCCTCGAACGCGGTGCGATCGTGGACATTGCCAGGTATAATATTTATTGCAATGGGTATCTCACAATGTGTTACCGTGGCTGTTTGCACACGGTAACAAGTCATGAACCCCTTTGGGGTCAATCCTAGTCTTGCGAAATCGCAATTTTTAGCGAATTTGAAATCAGGATTCGTTTTATCTTTGGATTTTCTCTTGCTCCGTGCTTTAACATGGGTAGAGTCAATGGCAAGGTGACCTCCTGTCACCATGCCTTTGTCTTGAAATAATTTAACAAATTTGTAGAAGAGTTCTTCAAATGGGTTGGAACCTAGATATTTCATAAAACGGGACAATGTACTTCTTGAAGGAGTATATTTCTTAAAACCGCAGGCTCGTCGAGCTAGTCCATTATGATAGAGATAACCTTCTAGATCAGCCAGGGAGTCCATTCCTTTGACATAATAGAGAAATATCGATTTTACCATCGAAGTTGCATGATAAAATCGTTTACCACGAAGTGGTTGATCCCAACCACTTCTTTTGGCAGTGTTCGAGATAAGAGCGATTGCTTTATGACCTATAAAATTGAATATTTTATACGCAGGTTGTTTTTTCTGCATTTTTAGACGAATCGAAGAAAC
>JAAFKL010000060.1 GCA_021399405.1 Candidatus Heimdallarchaeota archaeon
AATCTGTCAATAACTGTGGAATCATGATCAATAATCATCAGAGTTTTATGATTTAATTGGGTTTCCAAATAGTTAATGACCTGCTCACGCCTGGATACATCTAGTCCAAGTGTTACTTCGTCCAGTAATAACACATCAACTGATTTCATTAGACCAATAGCCAATCTAGTTATGGCTTTTTGCCCCTCCGAGAATGTTTCAGTTCTTTCATCGATTTTATCTAGCAAATTCATTTTGTCAAGAAATTTGTATGCATTGTCAGGATCTGATTCTTGTACTCTCGCAAAAAATTTTAAATTCTCATCAAGTGTGAGCTTTCTTTGAAAATCAAGACCTGGAGATACAAATGATATCCTCTTCCGAATCTTTGCCTGATCTTTTACTAAATCATAACCTAGGATTGAACATTTGCCCTCATCTGGTAAGTATAGGGTTGATAATACTTTCAGAAGGGTTGTTTTTCCACTTCCATTTGCACCTGTGACTGCAACTGAAGTCCCTCTGGGTACCTCAAAGGAGATATCTGTCAGAACGGTATGTCCAATCCTGTCTCCGGGAGTCTTAAATATTTTCTTTAAATTTTCAACTTTTATTGCTGCGTTACTCAATGCATCACCTCCTAATAAAATTCTAATGTCCCCCACTTTCTAGAAATGGTGGTTAATTTTTCAACCAAAACCAATGAAAGGAAGAGAAATATAAATACAATCACAAACATTTTTTGGATCATAGGATCAGAAAGAGACAAATCAGTTATGCTAGTCCCAAAAATAGAATTGAAACTACTGTAATACAATCCATCTTTTGAAATAGAGCAATGACCACAGTTTAAATCGGAAGTAGAGTTAATAGTGAATAACCATCTTAATCCCTCTAAGGCAAAAGCAGGGGGAAACCAGATCAAATAATGGGATAATGGTTTAGCAAAAAGAACAAAACTTTGATCAAAGGAATTGATTGGAACAAATGCACCTCCGGCAAATCTAACAATATATATTCCAACCCTGTTTAATGTTGTTGTTTTCTTGAATATCAGGGCAATCGATGTCAATACCAGTGTAAAACCGAGCATAAAAATCCAAGCAATTACAAAAATTATGATGGAACTCCATAATAGTTGAAGGTTGGAAGGAATTACGTTTTTGATAATCAGTGGAGGAATAACAATTACGATCATTATTATCAACCATCGGACGGTGGCAGAAATGTATCTTCCAACAATAATTGCGATTGGCGATACAGAATTGGTAACTAAAAATCCCATGGTCCCTAATTGATTTTCCTCGGATATAGCAGTCACCGTGGTTTCCATCACACCTGAAAAAATAGTGAAAAAACCAGTTGCCACAATGAAAAATGTGACCATTGTATAGGGCACATCAGTTGAACCAGCTGATGCCTGCCAGGCCGCACCCAATAGGACAAATACTGCCACGTTAATTGCAGTCCAAGCTGCTTCAATGACAAGCTGGAATTTATAACGGAAATCAACAATGAGACTTCTTTTGGTCACTGCGAATAGGATTCTAAAGGTTTGCAATAACTTTCTCCCAGTTGGGAATATTATATTGATCTCCACGATTTCAGAAAGCATTTACTGAAATTAAATATTGACATTTTCTCAGAGTTGATTGAGTGACTAATCCTATTTTATAAATCATTATTTCCTATTATCTTTTCTACCTGAATGTTGTTTCTTTTGTCTTCTTCTTAGATGAGTTGGTTTCATTCTATTTTCAGGTTTAGCTTTTACCTTTTTTAAAATTGATTTATTCAAAGAAAAATTTATCTCTGGAGCTTCAATATTAATAGCAAGAGTGTTAGTAAGACTAACTAATTCATTTTTCTGCATGGCTTTTGCCAACCTCCCGATTGCATTAATAGCATGTATCACCTCATCAAGCCAGTTGATCAAATCACCCTGATATACCAGAAAATCATATTCTCTAGCAAGTACATTTGTTATCTGACTAATTGACATCCCTTCCATTCTCATTTCGAGAATTAATAGTGATATTTTCTCTCGAGGGTGTTTACAGTATGGATTAGACCTGCATTTACAGTTAAGGAAGTTTCTCAACCAAAAACGAATTTTGTCCATTAACATTGGTGATAATTTACCTTTTACGCTAGACATATTGGTAATCATATCTAGTACCCCATCACTGAAAAATTTCGAGCTTATATGGGTTTTAAGTGCATGTTCTAACTTAGCCTGAATTCTGCTTGTTATGTAGACTGCATCTAATGATGCTATCTCAACAGCAATCTCTTTTATTGTGTGATTTTGAGTTTTCTTCGCTATTTCATAACCAAAAGATGGGGTGAGGAAAGATTCAGAAATTGCCCTCCCCAAGGGTGTTATATACCATTTATCATTTTTTGATGCTATCAATCCTTTAGTATTTAGGACTTTAATAATATTTGACAACTGATTTGTTCTGAAAAATAAATGGGAATAATAGGTTTTTAGATTGGTATTATTTACAGGAAAAGCAGCAGAGATGTAGGCAAGTGTTTGATCTAATTCCTGCTCATATTTAACCTCACCATCGATATCTTCAACAGTTCCAGTTAAGATATCAAATGCAATTTGTTCCTCACTCTTTTTTTGTGCGGTGTATATCTTTTCGCCAACAGTTGCAATCAAAACAGCTTTACCTAGATCGTGAAAACCCAATCTACCTGCCCTTCCAGCCATTTGATGGTATTCAGCAATTGAAATCCATTTTGAACCCATGGCAGGTCTTTCAAATATAACTTGAGAAACTGGGAAATCCGCTCCTGCTCCCAAAGCAGCTGTTGTGGTTAGCACTTCTAATTCACTTCTTTCGAATTTTCCCTCAACTTGTCTTCGTTGATTGTAGGTCATACCAGCATGATAATAATCGCTCCTAAATCCACTCGCTTTGAGTGAATTCCCTATTTCCTG
>JAAFKL010000061.1 GCA_021399405.1 Candidatus Heimdallarchaeota archaeon
AAGGTTTCTCCAAGGTGAACATCAAAAGATAGACCATCAACTGCGTGGACAAATTGTGATACATTCGAAGCTAGACTTTGAAAAAAATTCCTTTTCACTGGATAAAGTTTAGTCAAATCTCGGACTGAAATTATTATTTCATCACTGCTCATTTTAGTTCACTTCCTTCTCATACAATAAACACGACACATAGCCATCATCAGTGGGGGTGTTTAGTGGAATTTTAGTATCACATCCTTTAATTCTTTTATCACATCTAGGATGGAATCTACATCCTGATGGTGGTTCAATTAAATTAGGTGGATATCCACCTATATCAAACAATTCCACTTTTGGACCACTGATACTTGGAAAAGCTTTCAACAATGCTTGAGTGTATGGGTGTTTAGGCTTTTTAAAAATAGTTTTTACTTTTCCAAATTCACAAATCCTGCCAGCGTACATAATAACTACTGTGTCACAAATCTTGGTGATCACCGATAGATCATGAGTGACAATTATCATCGATAGTTTGAATTGATTTTTCATTTCTTTCAGAGCTGCTAGTATTTGAGCTTGAACAATTACATCAAGGGCTGTAACTGGCTCATCCGCGATGATTATGCTTGGATTACAGATTAAAGCCATGGCAATTATGGCTCTTTGTTTCATACCACCACTTAGTTGATGGGGATAATCTTTCGCTCTAGTAGATGATATGCCCACAATATCTAGAATTTTCAATACTCTTTTCCATGATTCCTCTTTTTTAACTTGGGGTTCGTGAATTTTAATCACTTCCAATATTTGATCTCCAATTTTATGGACTGGATTTAATGCATTCATCGCTCCCTGGAATACCATAGAGATCTGATTTCCTCGAATTTTTCGAATTTCTTGAATAGAAAGATCTGGTAAATTTATGTTGTTAAATAATATTTCCCCACTAATAATTTTACCTGCTGAAGGTAATAATTTCATAATCGATAAACTGGCTGTTGTTTTACCACATCCGCTTTCTCCGGCAATTCCCAAGATTTCTCCTTCATTAAGAACGAAATTTACGTCATCTACAGCCTTTACAATCCCAGCCTTTGTAGTAAAATAGGTTTTTAAATTTTTGACTTCTAATACTTTCAAATTATCACCTCTTACGAAGACGAGGATTAACAATCTCGTCAAAGGCCAATCCGATGAATGCAAAACTCAATGTTGTAAGTGCTATTGCAACTGCCGGTGGAAAAATTAACCAATATGCTCCTGTAGCAAATGCTACTTGATCTTGAGCTTTTCTTAGCATCATTCCCAGACTCCATTTTAATGGATCACCCAACCCTAAAAATGATAGAAAAGCCTCATATAGTATTGCTTGTCTAATTGAAGTAATAATCATAGTCACCATTAGTGGAAAGACATTGGGTAAGAGATGTTTGAATATAATATACCGATCTCTACCACCAGAAGCTATCGTGCTTGTGATAAAAGTTTGTTCTCTAAGACTAAGTACTTGACCTCTAATTAAACGCGAAGAAACCGGCCAGAATACAACAATGTATACAAGAGCGATTAATTGCCAGCTCATGGGCTTACCATAAATTATTGTTTGAAGTGATGATAACAATAACATCAAGGGTAATGCAGGAATTACAATCACAATTTCAGAAAATCTTGAGATAAAGCGATCTATTGCACCTCCAAGATATGCACTAGCAACACCGATAGTAGTACCCAAAAGAACTGTCACCGAACCTGCTAAAATACCAACTTGTAGTGATATTATCAAACTTTCGAATAGAATGGCTAATATATCCTCTCCAAATCTATTTGTGCCAAGAAGATGTGTAGAACTAGGTTTTTGAAATGTATCATCTGATCTCTTATAAGGATCATATTCGGTGAGATTTGGACCAATTATTGCCAGTAATATTAGTGATACCAATATTATGATTCCAATTAAACCATATTTGTTTTGTCTGAACACAGACCAAGTTCTCAAAAATTGATCCAATTGTCTTTTGAAATTATTATTTATTTTTGCCAAAATCATCTACTCCGTTCTAATCCTTGGATCTATCACAGCATATAATATCTCTGATATCAAAAGCCCGAGCAAGGTCAATCCCGCTATTATGATAAATGCACCTTGAACAACAGGGTAATCTCCCTGTAAGAGAGATTCAAATAAGAGAAACCCAGTTCCAGGATAAGAAAAAACAGTCTCTATCAAGACATTACCACCCATCAAAGCCCCAAAATCCAATCCTATTGCAGTCACAACAGGTAGCATGGCATTTCTTAATCCATGACGATATAGTACTTTCGTACTTGAAAGTCCTTTTGCATGTGCAGTTTGAATATAATCCTCTGATAGAATTTGAATCATATTGCCTCTAACAAACCATGCCCATCCTAGTACTCCAGATAATACCAATACTGACAAAGGAAGTACAAGATGCCTAACTACATCAACGAAAATTTCCCAATCTGTACCGTAAGCAGATATAATTGGATCCTCTGCACCATTCAATGGGAAGGAAAATCCCCAATTATCAACTTTTGCCTTGTATCCGAAAATCCCAACAAAGAGCATACCCACAAAAAATAAAGGGAAGGCATTATATATATTATAAGAAAGCACAAATGTTGTATCTGTTTTTGATCCTCTTCGCCATGCGATAAAAGCTCCCAAAAAAATACCTAAAATAGAGCTAATTATGAATGATGATCCAAGTAATAATAAGGTCCAAGGTAATGTTTCACCAATTAATTCTGAAACAGGTCTTCTGTGATGGAAAGAATACCCTAGATCCCCTTGTAATAAGTTTAGTAAAAATAAATAATATTGCTCGTATATGGGTCTATCAAGACCCCAATCAGCTACTAAAGAAGCTCTTGTTTCAGCTGATAGTCTGGGATCTTGAGCAAATATATTTGCAGCACTACCGGGTAACATATGATACAGATAGAATACAATTGTTGTAGCAATGAAAAATGTTAAAAAAGCATCAAATATTTTCTTAAGTATATATCTTGTCAATTTTGATTGATAAATACCTTTAAATCTCTTAAATCTGACTGGTCGATTTGTTTCATTTACCAATGTTAAAACTGGATCTATATTATCTTTTAAACTCACAGATTTTCACCAAAAAAATTAGAACTTCAATATTCCGTGATTCCAGCTCTGAACATTTCTTATTAAATGTTTGGCAGGTAAGTATTATACACGCACTTTTTTCGCTTACAAGTTTTGCATCATTCGATCAATATTTGTAGTATCTTCAAAATAATTCAATTGAATTGGTAATAAAACGAATTAAGAAACATTTCATTGTAATAAATGCAAGACTTTTGGTATTTCATTTAAATTGAACACGATATTCTTATAAATATTTTAGCCAATGATGTTTCAACGGTTGTTTGAAAAAATAACATAATTAAAATTAGGAATGAAAAATATGAAAACAAAATATATGATAATGACATCGGTTCTCCTATCATTATTGATGATACTCCAACCAATATCTGTCTCATCTGTTGCGACAGATAAACCAATTGGTGGAGTAGTTAAAACATCAATGGGAGCTGATGCCACTACAATGAATCCAATATTCTGGGGAAGTATATACGACCTGGAGATTTTGGTTTCGGTATATGATACCTTGGTAGGATTTGATATTAATAATGTACCAACTCCAATCATTGCTACAGGCTGGACCTATTTACCCGCTGAAAGTGCGATAGTCTTTGATTTGCATGCTGATATGAAGTGGCATGATGGAACAGCAATGACCGCGGAAGATATCAGATGGAACTTCGAAGATTTGTATTTGGCTGATTTCGTAGATAACGGTAATCAAGATATCCCACGAAATAGTTGGTTATTTGAGTATATGATCAACACTACAATTGTCAGCCCTACTCAGGTGAAAGTATTCTTTACCTACACACCTAAATTAAGCGATTTACTCATTGAGATAGGTGGATCTTGGATACTTCCAAAACACATTTGGGATCCAATAACTGATTATGGCGCTTTCACCAATGATAATCCGATTGGTAGTGGGCCCTTTAAATTTGAAGAATGGAAAAAGGCTCAATTCTTTAGATTGTCTAGAAATCCAGATTATTACCTCGATGGGCCAAATATTGAAACAAAAATTGTGGAAATTATCAGAGAGGTAGAGACTGGTTACTACAAACTAAGTACTGGTGATCTACAAATCTTAGGTGCAGTCCCTCCAGAATTAGAAGCAATCGCTTTAAATGATCCAAATATCGCAATTCATCAGAATCTTGAAGATTTCTGGATGACTTTGGGGATGAATCAAAGAAGATATCCCAATAATGTTAAAGAATTTAGACAAGGAGTTTACTATGCCATGGATGTCCAACAAATAATTGACATTTCTAGATTCGGTAGAGGTGCACATATGCCAGCTTCTGGAAATCTCCCTTGGGGTGAATATTATAATCCCGATGCCAGGACCTACGAACATAGTGTTACACTTGCTAATTCAACTTTTGATGCTATTGGATTTACTGACAAAAACGGAGATGGTTGGCGACAGGACGCCAATGGTACACGATTGGCCTTTGACTTTTTAGTTTCATCTGATTTTGAATCTTCAGTAACGACTGGTAAGTTAGTGAAAGAAATGATGGAACTTGTCGGAATAGAAGTCAACGTCATCCCACTTCTCTTTTCTGTGATTTGGGATCAAATAGGAGGATCTGGACTGGGTACCTACAACTATGACTGGTACTACATCGGATGGGTTGGTTTCTGGAGTGATAGGCATTCCGGTTGGGCAGATTGGTTATATAGTTCAAATGGATATTGGGGTGGAACTATCAACCTTCCAGGTTGGTCAGGTCCAGCTTATGTTCAGATGACAAACCTAACTGAATTGATTAAGTTTGAAACAGATGAGGCAACTATCAAATCTCTACTCGATGAAGTACAAGTACTTGCAGCAGAAGAATTACCTTATATAGCATTGGATATCGTTGCCGGTGTCAGCCTTTATAGGACAGATCAATTTGATGGCTGGTTAATGGGTAATGTAACTGGTCCGAATAACTTCTTTTCTTTCAACAATATCTGGCAAAAAGATGTAAGTGGGCCGGATGTTTCTACAATTGTGACAACAATAGACGGTGTCGAAACCACAATAGTAGTAACTGCGGAAGGTACGCCAGGATTTGAATTAGTGGTAGGACTTTCTGCTGTGATGATAATAGCAGTATTATCTGTGAATTATCGCAAAAGAAAACTTGTTTAAGAAATTCTAGTACATTGTAAATAATGCAAAAATAAATAAATATATTAAATATAATACAAATATAATATGCGTAATTA
>JAAFKL010000356.1 GCA_021399405.1 Candidatus Heimdallarchaeota archaeon
CCTGGTTTGGAAGAAGCTTCCAATTTTAGTGGTATTAGCCCCTTTTTACAGATAATTAAATTAGATCCGATTGATGATGAAGACGAGGATGCGTTACTTAATTATGAAGAATTTGGTGTCAAATCAAGTCCTTACAACCCAGATACCGATAATGATGGGTTGCTAGATGGGGAGGAAGTACACGATTACTTAACGAACCCTACTAAAATTGATTCTGATGATGATGGTTTAGACGATAAATACGAGGTGGAACAAGGGTATAATGCAGTTAACAATGATACAGACAGTGATTTAATGCTCGATTATTGGGAAGATTTCTATAATCTTGATCCAATTGATAACAGAGATGCAAAATTTGATTTTGATTCTGATGGCCTTAGTAATTTGGGTGAATTTCAAGCAGGTACTGATCCAAAGGTTTCAGATACAGATGGAGATGGCATGGGTGACGGATATGAAGTTGAGCATGGTTTGGATCCGTTGAGAGATGATACAAGCGGTGATCACGATGGTGATTTTCTACCCAATAAATTTGAGCACGATTATGGGTTGAATCCGGACAGTCCGATTGAAACAATAATCGCAGGGTTGATATTAGTCACATCAATTTCTGCTGGAATTTATTATATTGTACGATTGAAGCGTTTAACCAAACTAGCCAAAGAAAAAGGGTACATCGACCGCAATGAAATGAAGGAAACAGAAGAAAGGGGTTTCACGAATCTTGATGAACGAAAACAAGCTGAAGCCCAAGGATTCATAACAAAATCAGCGCAGACACTTATTCATACTACCAAAGAATACACTGTTGAAATGATGATTGAGGTTTGGAAATCTCAAAATAATTCGTTAGAGAAGTTATTAAAATCTATTAATATCGAAGAAATACAAGTAATCGTTAATTCAACAACCTCTCCAATTAATTTGCATGATGTGGAATTAGGGTATAAACATGTTTCAGATGAGTTAAAGCAGTTTCAACAGGAATTCAATAGTATAGTTGCTTTGCAACAAAGTATTTCGAATCTATCTCTAATAGATGATGAACTTCCATTTATTAGTCTGACCAAGGATGAATTGGCAGGGTTGCGAGATAATGTGGTTAATGACTTAATTAATCTGAATCTGATGAATGACAATTTAATGAGCATTATTGATGTCAGAAAACAATGGTTTGAGCCATGGCAACGTCTTTTGACTTTAATTCAGATGACCCAGGATGGCTTGCCAATTGAATTAATAAAAATTGCTGAGGTAATTCAAGGTACAGAAGATCAAGCTGAGAATTTGCTTGAATTGCTCCTGGAGGAGAATACCATGATTGGAAAATATGATGGTTCAAAAAGAGTTTACACCAAGGGTACAAACATATCCCAGTACATTCAATCTATGTTGGAAAAAATTAGTGGTTTTGGGGAATGAAAGTAAAAAGCATTAATTGATTATTTTGGAATAAAATATGCGTATGTGGGTTTGAGCTGAATCAGTTTGGAGAATTTTGTCTTAACTTCCATACCAATCCAATCGAAAGATGCTTCTGTTGTGTCTGTTGAGTGAATTTTGAATTCGAGCTCTTGACCGTCGGACCTTCCCATGCCTAAATTATCAATTAATTTGATCTGTATTCTGGAATTAGTTTCATGCGCCTCAAATTTGCCAAATATTCCTTAATCTGCTTTTTATCATTCTTTTTCTCTATTGAGGACCCAAGTGCCATAATAAGAATTACATTATCCTGGAGAAATTCATTGCTAACAATTAAACCATCCTTGAAATTAAAACTGGCAAACATCTGAATTGTCTGTTTTACACTTCCGGTTGTCGGAAATCCCAGAAATTTACCATTTTCTAAAAATGACAAGGTGGTATCAGCCTGTATCATGACCTCATCCAAATTTGCCATTAGTTTGTTAATCCTAAACTCGTCATATTGCAATGATTCGAGATGTATTTGCATTCTAATTTTATGACTTTCCTTTCCTTTTTTTGACAAAATCTCAGGATCAAGTCTTTCGATTTCCCTATTCATTGACCCATGATAATTTGCATTCTCATAATTAGGATGAATAATCTCATCCAAGACCTCGAATTTTCTATTTACAACAACATCATTTAGAAACATAAGAGCTCTTTTTTTCTGAAGTTCAATCAAATCTAGTTGTTCTTGAGAATAATTAATCATCCGATCTGTATTGCCAACAAATTAATAATTATTTCAACTAATCGGTTTAAATTAATTTTCTATGAATTGATACAGAACATTTTCGTTAATCTACAGACGTTCAATCAATTATTATTTTTCTGCAGCACTATAATCATTTTCTTTCTTTAGTCTTCTTGCAGTATTCATAACATCCATTGCCTCATTAATTTTCCTCAATACTGAACCCCTTACTTGATTTATTGATTACCTGAAGTACTCTTCGAAGCCTCTATCCAGATCGAATATCAACACGAGTATATATCTTGCATAAATTAAAATCAAAATGAAGATAATATAATTACAACTTAGTCAGATGAAAGGAAATATTTGGGGATACAAGTTCGGTCTTTTATTTAGAGACGAAATATACGTCTGTGGGTTTGAGTTGGCTTTGTTTGGGAAATTTAGTATTTCTCTTTACAATCGTTCATTTCGCAAAAATCAAGCTCTTGCCATATGGACGTTCCATGTGGGTTGCAATTTATTATATTTTTCCTACTGTTTTTGCCTACAATATTTTTTCTAAATAATTGATTAAATGTACAGCATCGTCTTCCGGCAATCCATTCATTGGACTTGTTTCCACACCATTTTTATTTCGTAAGTGAAAATGATGAGGTGAAGTATTAACATCCCAGTTCTTATCGTAATTATCAAATCTCTCATAATCCCCACTTCTATCTGAAAACATTAATTGATATCCATATTCATCAAAATCATTATATCTTACATAAAGTATTATTCCGGACTTGAATGTAATTTTGAGTTCATTTATAATATTGTCAATTTCTGCTGCTAAAATGTAATTCGCAAGTTTGATGATCAATTCTTGATACATTAAGATTAACTTATTGTATCCACTCAAATATTATTCCTCTTTCAATTTTGAGAGTAGTAGTTCATATTTCTCTGAATCATGTACTAATTGCTTCATCGAAATGGCGTCCATAACCCCTTCATCAAATTTTCCATTCTTAGTATCTTCCAAAAATTGCTCTATCGTATTAAATTTCCATTTTGTAAGAATTTCTGATATAGTTCTTTTTATTGTTTCTAATTTGAATGACACAAGATTGATGGATTCTTCTAACTCCAAAGTGTAAGTCATCATATATCAATTATCTCTGTTAGAAATAAGGGTTGTGAATATTTAATAGATAGCAAGACAAATTTTAATCTGTGAATTATTTTGGAACGAAATATACGTCAGTAGGTTTGACTTGGCTTAATTTAACATTTAAATTAATGAATATTATTTATAATTAAGGGGATGTATTATCGATTTATTGAGAACTTATATTGGTTCAAATCCGCGTAAATCGAATAAGCTTGCTGTACGTTCAGAATTCCATGTACCCTTGACTCTCATTCCAATTTTGGGGTCATTAATATTCAACAACTTATGGAAGAATGTCGTGTTAGAACCATCAACCTTGATTAAACCCAAGAAATATGACTCAGAAAGTTTATCACCTCGGTGATCATAAAATACCTGACTGAAACTAACGATTTCACCTTCGGCTTTCAATTCCTTGTAGGTCTCATCACCCAATTCATCAAAACAATCCTCACAAAACATTTTTGGAGGAAGGTATGTGAAGTTACAAGCATCACACGTATTGCCGATTAATTTTTGTTCTTTTAGACCCTTGAAAAATTTCTCCCCAGAAATCCCAACAGTATAAAGATAATGAACTGGAAAATCTCCCTCTATTTCTCTAGTAGGCGCATTATGAATATTTCGTCTTATTGGTAACATTTAATTATCCTCCATTGGTCTAAAGAACTTGATATCAGTTATATCACCCTTTCTTTGACTTTCTTCTTTCCAAACCGCTTTTACTTTCATTCCTATCTTGATTTTATCATGAGGAAAATCTTCATCTAGCAAATGGAGAAATCCTGAAGGTGTAAGAGTTGTATTGTCAATATCAACTACAATTGGAATTTCTGCTTTATCCCTCCTTGTAGCATCAGTTCTAATGAATGCTAGTGAAAATGTATTGATAATTCCAGTATCAGGGAGTTTCACGTAATGATTCATTGGATTGAAACATTCTTCACAAAACATTCTAGGGGGACAGACGGTTCTTTGACAATCATTACATTGTACTCCAAGAATTTGCCCTTCTTTCAATCCTTTTAGAAACTTAGTAATTGCTACTCCTGTAGACCATTTGTAAGCAATTTCAGGTCGATGCCTGACACTAATTTCTTTATTCTCAAATTCATCTAATGTTAATCTTTTACCTCGAACTTCCATTATTCAACACGTCCTCCTTTCATAACTAATACAGTACCTACCTGCATCAAATCTCCCCACGCTTGAGCCAATCCACGGGTAACATCACCTGATATTTGCCGTTTACCTGCTTTACCAGTAAGCTGTAGATAGACTTCAGCTGATTTCATTCCAGCTGCAGCTGCAATTGGATTTCCTACTCCCAGTAATCCTCCTGAAGGTGTAACTGGAAAATCACCATCTCGTGCAGTGACTCCGTCAAAAGCTGCCTTTGGTGCAGTACCCTTTGCGAATAACTGCAGACCTTCAAGATGATGTAGTTCTTTGTAATTAAAAGGATCATAGGGTTCGGCAAATGATAGCCATTTGCGAAGTGCTTCCGGACTATGATCTTTTTGTCCTGCCATGTTATAAGCTTGTTTAGCTGCTTTCTCAACATAAGTTGGATAACTTAATTCTCGATTGGTCCACATGGTGGTATCAACATTCCATCCACATCCGTCTACCCATGCAACATCATCAAGGGAAATACCGTTCTCTTTGATTTTCTCTTCCGACATCATTACAAAAGATACCGCTCCATCTGCTACTGGTGAGATATCAAGTAAACGAACAGGATCACAAAGTACTTCAGAATTCATTACCTCCTCCAGTGTAAATTTCTTGCCAAGCATTGCACTTGGGTGATCGATTGCATTTCCTTTATTTTTGACAGATACAGAAGCAATGTGCTCCTTCGGAATACCATAGGTTTCCATGTAACGTCTCATTTCAAGGGCAAAGATCCAGACGAGATTTGGCCCAAGGGGGCGCTCGATCATATTATCAAATATGGTTAAAAACGCTGCTTGGGCTGATGGCTGTACAGATGACATTTTTTCCTCGGTGGTCACAAGGACTGTATCATGGACACCGGATGCGATTGAGTACCAGCCGTGAACGCCCGAAAATACACCGGTACCACCTCCCACATAGGATCGCGCTGTGGGTTTATTGAACCCACCGGACCCGTCGGTTAAATATTCGTGTTTTTGATGTACACCATCAAATGCGTCAGGGGCAGATCCAATAATTACTCCATCAATATCCTTTCTTGTTATTCCCGCTTCATCCAGAGCCATTTTAGCTGAGTAGTAAGCCAATTCTTTGGGTGTTTCTTTTGAACGTCGATTAAATTTTGTTAGTCCGACACTAACCATTCCTACTTTTTTCATTTTATGACCTCCCTAATACTGCGAGTGCTCCTGCAGTAGTTGGAACTCCTCTCCACGAAAAAGCAAGTCCAGTCTGAGCCCCACTTACTTGTCTGCGTCCTGCATGACCTCTCAATTGATCCACAACTTCTGCGACTCTTTGAAGTCCATTAACATCATGGGCATTTCCCATTCCAAGAACACCACCAGAAGTGTTAACTGGTGTCGAACCTTTCCGGTCTAATTCGCCAGCTGAAACTGCTTTACCTGCTTCACCTTTTTCAAATACTCCCAATCCTTCAAGGTGTTGTAATTCTTTGAAAGCATAAGTATCATCAACCTCAAACACGTCAATTTGATCTTTTGGATTGCTAATTCCTGCCATTTCATAAGCCTTAGAGGCACACAATTCTGCATATTTCGCCGTACTCCATTCTCTAGTATCAAAATTTGGACTGTTTGTGGCATAGGATATTCCCTTTATCCATACTGGATCAACGTCTTTAGAATTAACAACTTTCTCATTTGCTAAGACAACTACAATTGCACCATCGACGCTCTCACCAATCTCTCCACTCCGGAGGGGTGATGCAATCATTTTGGAATCACGGATATCTTCAAGATCAACTGTTGTTCCATAAGCCGCTGAGGGATTGAATAATGCATTATTATGGTTTTTAACTGCAATTGATAATACATCATCATCCATAGTTCCAGAGTCGCTCATGTACGCATTTTTCTCCAAAGCCGCAGCCGTATGATGTGTCGCATCAAATTGTCTTGCGTAAATTGGGTCGAAAGCAAAATGCTGAATTTGATTGTGAGTTAAAATATCTGAAGCCCTGCTTTGAGCTTCCACAACTGCAATATTGAACATACCTGTTTTTATTTGCATATACGCAGCAGCCATCCCTTGAATACCATCTCCTGTAATTGTATGAACAGGTCTTTGAGCTGCTCCAATTTGATCTGGGGCATATTCGTCTGTAATGGAAGTTCCCATTGAGAAATCTTCTTCACACGCGATGAACGTGTCAACTTCTTCCCTGGGATTAACTTTAGCATCAGCGTATGCTTTAACAGCTGCTTGGTAAACCATCTCTTTATATGATAATTCACGGATAGAGGATCGGAACCCTTCAATTCCAACCCCAATTATGGCAACTTTTTCAGTCATTACTTTGGAACTTTTATCTATGATTATAACTTTAAAGTTCCAAAAATGGTATAAGCTTATTATTTCTGAATGAGTAATATTCATTTAAGGGGATATTCATATTTTTGTGAATTGATTTTTGTAACTTCAATTAAATTTAATCCAGATCTTGATAAGCGCTCTACAAATCTAATAACTCGATTTCTAATTTCTTGATAAGTCAATTCTTTGGTTTATTGCAGCGATTCGTGCAGCAACGCTTCCTTGGACTGGCTCAGCCAATCGATTAAGCTCAGCTATCCTTGCCGCAACTTTTCCTTCTGTCACATTTTTCTCCGTATTTTGGTATTTTAAACGCATAAAACTTGCCTTAGAATCTGCACGTTGATCAACTGATTGATTAATTCGAGCGATCCGTATTGCCACTTCTCCCCCAGTCATAATTCCTTCAGATGTGTTGAGCCTCTCCCTGTTGTATTTTGCAAGATTCATTGTTGAATTTGGCTCATTATTATTGTTATATCTACTCATTATCTGATGTTATCATCCCATTAGTGGTTTTAAATATTGAGCGTTTTCAATCACCAAATGTAATTTAATCACAAATTCTCTATCTTAATATACCTTCACGGGTTTAATTCATTTAGTGGAAAATATGCCATTGGCAACACATCCTCTGAATTAGGTTTTTTCTTCATGTATCTCTTCAGAAATAATACTTTAGCTAGTTCCATTGATATTACTCAATCCATAGATATTGCCTATTGAAAAAATATGAGATCAAAAATATAGTTTTAACTAGAGAAAATATTATTTTAAATCGTGACAATTTCTATCTCTAAAAACCTAGATCAAGATTTCCCTGAACTAAAAATTGCAACTCTGAGTGTGAAAAATATAAAATATCATGGTAATCCTTCAACATTCAATGAAGAAAAACGAAAAATCGAGGAATATATTAGAGAAAACTATCAGAATTTTAAAAATTTAGAAGTCATCAAATCATACAATAAATTTTTCAATAAATTTGGAAAAATATACCCCATTCAGTATCAAATCAAATCAATTCTAGATGGAAAAGGGTTGCCATCTACAGTTAAAGTTGTCGAGGCAATGTTCATGTCAGAATTGAAGTCCATGCTTCTGACTGCAGGTCATGATGAAGACAAACTTAGTGGAGACCTGATAGTTAAACTAACAGCAGGTGGAGAGCAATATAACAAAATCAATCAGCGGGATCAGTCATTAAAGGTTGGAGATATTATATGTGAGGATCAAGCCGGAATCATTTCGAGTGTTTTGTACGGACCTGACTATAGAACTAAAATAACAGAAAATACTCAAAATTGTCTTTTCTTCTCCTATTTTCCTTATGGGGCAAATAATGATGTGATTAGATCTCATTTTGAAGCGATCTTAAAATATATCGAATTAGTTTGTGACAACACATCTTTGGAATCTAATTTACAAATTTTATGATTAATATTTCTTTAACTAGTCTTATGACGTTGGATTAGCTGATTCTCCGAAAATAGGGCGTTGCATATTGATCTGATATTTCTTCATGTATTTTCAATTCTTATGTCCTGAATTCTGATTGTAAGTTCAGCAAGCATCATATCGCCTGGATAAAATTCGTTATCAGTTTCCAGAACCTCCCATTCCATGGTAATGATATATTCCCTCAATTCAAATCTAGTAATTTCGGACCTAAAATAGAATTTCACTGTGTTTGTACCATCACTGATTTCAGGATTATCAATAGAATCAACGTAAATTCGATTAGAACTGTTACCAAATCGAAAATTAACACTTGCATTGAGGATCACACATTCACAATTTGTTTCAAGTGTAGATGCAACTGTAAGCAATAAATTCCTATCTGAGATAACGCCACTTGATTTTGTAGATACAATATATGGCGATTCAATACCTAGATCTCCACTTTTAGAAGACTGATTTATAGCCAAGGTGAGTAGAAGAGAAGTTATGAGAACAAAAGTGAAAATGATTCCAAATTCCCTTTTTGGACTAGTTTGACCATTAACCATTCTCATATCTTTAGAGACACTTGTCAATTAAAATCTAAGTGTTATTTTATGTGAAAGTGATAAAAGATTACACTATTGTGTAATACTAAGTAGATTACAATGAGAATACAAGGTATGTAACCCTTGACGAATTACTTAAGCAATATTTAAATATTGTATTGTGTAACAATGTATTGCGACACAATACATTATTTGTGTGATCATCATGATCGATCAATTGTTACAAAACTGGGAGATAGAAATACGAAGGGGAGTAGTGCAATTACTCGTCCTATCTGTCATGATCAAGGAAGATTTACATGGAAAAGCGATTTGTGAAAAGATTCTTGAAGTTACTGAAGGTATCATAGAAGTCCCCTTAGGTACTGTTTACCCACTCCTACGAAGATTTATTAATGAACAAATGATTGAAACCTTCAAACCGAAAGAGGATCAACGCAAAACACTATACAAACTCAATGATAAAGGAAAGAAATATTTCTATCATGTGCGAGAACGCTGGATGAGATATTCAATTGCAGTTTCCAATTCATTACACAAAGGTGACGAAAATGAACATTGAATCACAAGAGAAAATTCAAAATATTCAAGCAGAAGATATCAATAGTATTAACAATTACATATCAAGAATTGAGCTAATTTTATTAGACAAATTTGATCAGGAACATACCAATGACATATTGAAATTTGAGAGAGAAAAAATTTTTGAGGCTATAGAATTAGCAGAAATAACATCAAGGGAATTCAATATTTCCTCAATTATTGAAAAACGAGAATCTCAATTTCAAGAGGAACTCAAAGATTCTGAAGAAAATGAAGTCTTATCATTTTTGAATTTCGATTTTGTGTCCCAATTTTTCAATAATTTAAGGCGATCACCATCTATCGGCTCTAACAAAGAAGATGACTTGCGAGATGTTACCGGCACTGAGTTATTTATAGCGTATTTCATACTTCTCCCTATCTTAATTTTGTCTATAGCCCCGCGAGTTGATGGTGATGTCATTTTTACTAGTCAGGTTCTGTTAATTGCAACTTTTTCCATTTATGTCAATGTCATTCCATCATCGTTGAAAAGGCATCTATTTACATTGTATTCAATCGGCTTAATGGCGATGTTCGTGACAGCATCTGTCCACATAAACAATGTTCTTGGAATAATCCGTGATGATACAGGTAGCAATACTGAGGAAATCGCTGCAATCTATGTATTTGTTTATTCTTCAATATTATATTTCGGATTAGTGTGGAAAATGAATAGTTTTGATAAAATCACTGCTGACAGCAAACCTGATACAAAAGAAATCTATTATTTTCTTAAAATTATTTTTAATCTCATACTTGCGGTTATACTTGCTACAGTTACTGCAATTTACGCTTTCGTTCGAGCTGGCTTAACTCTGGAGACTGAGAATATCTATCCTTTCATGGAATTCGTTATACTTTTGGGGTTGATCCTTAATATCAGAGGAAAACAGAACAGATCTAAATCGAAAGGGGAGACAGTTAAGATAGAGCAAAACATGCATGAATCAATAAATGTGCACCCACATGAAAGCAAAGCAATATCAAATATTACTGATCCAACCCATTTTGGCGCAAACTACAGTCAAAAACAAGATCGGGAGGAGAAGGAAGCTGCAGTTCAACATGGTGAATCAACAATAAGTAGCGAAAAAGTCGACAACGAGTTCTCTATCTCATCAAATCTAAAAGACAAAATAGTGAAGGTTACCATCGATAAACAAAAGTACAAAGATTATGCTTCAATTAAATTATTTTCTAAAAAGAAATTATTCTTCGTATCAATATCTATTCCTCTAATATCATGGGGTATATTTCTCGCAGAGATATCAACTAGTCAATATAATAATTTACCGGATGTGTTGAATGATTACATTTACGTTGATCAGGCATTAGCTTTCTATCTTAGCTTCATCGTAGGTTTAGTTATCCTTTCACTAATATTGCTCACCACACTTATTCACATAGTTGTTCGCTTGCGTCGAAGAGATAGCAAAGATGTAATCCATAATTTAGCACTGCTAGGAGATTTTATGGAGTATGAAGATCTATATCATCCGAAAAGTGGCATGACGGTATCAAATTATTTATCATGGCTGGGTGAATTAACTTTTCGAGACATAGTCTCCATTGAACTTCAGGGGTAAAGATATGAGTAACAAAATTAATCTGGATCAATCAGAAAAAGAAATTAACGATAAACCACCTGAATTTGAGGTTCAGTTAACAAATGAAGCAAGGACTTTGTTGGACAAATATCTTGCATCTGTTGCCTTATCATATAAGGAAATAGGAATGAATGGGAGAGAGATTACTGAAACCATACAAGAGGTGCACGAACATATTATCAAACTAGGATCATTCTATGCAGGAGAGGGAGAACTGGTTTCAACTGATCTTGTAAGGAAAGCGATTCAGAAATTAGGGGATCCTGAAATTATTAAAAGAACTTTAATCGAGGAACAGGCGTTTCTTCAAGACCATCAGAAATCTCTAGAAAATCAATCGTTATTAATTCAAACCAAAGATAAAAAATCAGTGGGAATCAGAGTTGTTAACCTGGTAAGATTATTTGTTTTGCTTTCCTGGGTCATGACTTCAAGTATCATTTTTATGATTTTTCGATATGAGGAAGCTTTGATGGTTGGACAAGTATCATATTTGCTAATTGCAGTTATAATCTTTACCTCAAAATCATCCTCCATCTATTCTAAAAATTCAATAATGCAATCCAAAATTAAATTTAATTTACACATTGTCATTTTTCCGTTTATCTACTTGTTCTCTATGATTGTTCTAAATAGTTATAATCCCTTCATTCTTGATCCTGTAATGATTACTTTATGGTTACTACTTCATACTGATAAAACTAATCGACAGTATTACATTGATCAATATAAATCAATGCGATCCTATATGCGAGATCTGAGGGAGAGTACGCAATAGCATGAGCAGGAATAATTCTTCATATAATACATGATTGGATAGTATGAAGTTCATAATATACTGAAATGCACAATATTAGGATTAATTCAATTAGATATAATTTAAATTTAAAATACCAGATATCCATTAATAAGCGATATAAACCATAATCCGTCATATTTTTACATATTCGATTAGTTGTAATAAAACTTAAAAGGAAAAAACGAGATTATGAATTGAATGTATGAGAAATATCATTCAATTGCTATAAATAATAATTCTGGATAGGAGAAGTCATTGAAAGATGAATAATCGAAATTTCTTATACAAAATCCGTACAATTCTAATTTGCAGTTTATTATCAAGTATACCCATACCCATTTCAATTTCAGCAAGTAACTATGATGTTTCATGGACAATGTTGCCATCACTTCCAGGATCTTTAAGAACTGGAGATGTCAATATCGGCCTTAATACAAATGCCCAAGAAATAGTTTTGGTGATTTATGACCCGGGTAATGCAATAAACGTGATATTATGGATTTATAATATTCGAACACAAGAATGGCGTTATCAAGAAATTAGTCGGTCTACAGATAATCCTCAAATTCTCAATCCGCTTCTCCACTACCTTGCGTTTAATGCCTTAGATGATAAATTTTACACAATGGGGTACAATGGGATAGTTTATGAGTTGATGAAATCTGAGAATGGGATTTATTTGACCGATTTTGTCCCTATACTGAATAGCAGTTTTGTGGGATATGGAAACAGAGATTTCATTCACAATCCCCAAGAAAACCAATTAATATTTCTTAACTCCCAGAACCAAGGCAATGAAGTATTATTGGATATTAAAATTTACGACATTGATAATTCAGTTTGGTTAAATATGTCAGATTCTTCAGTAGAATTTATCTATCGTGCGGATTGGGGATCATTTGTATTCGATCCATACAACTATGAGATTATGTATCGACCGCTCTACAATAGATGGGTTGATCCAGTGAATTATTCTTTATTCTTTGATCTCAGCAGTAAGAGTTGGCATAAAATTGAAAGTATAAACTCTCCAATGGACATAGAATTGCAACCATTTGTTTTCCATTCAGGTATTAATAAATATGTAGGAATGGGAGGAACAACACTTAGTGGAGGGATCGAAACTAAGGAAATTTGGATTTATGACCCTAATTATAATGAATGGGCTTGGGACGATGGGCTTCATGAGAATTTAACTCGATCAGCCACCCTCATGGTTTATAATCCATTAGATCAACAGATTTATGTATTTGGAGGTCAATTGGGAGAAAGCAACGTAGGGTCGAATAGGTTATTCGATCTCTTTTCTTTTTCATTTGCAGGTTCAGGATTTGGAGAGACACTTGTGATGGACAACAATTTACAATATGTTATAATTGGTATTATAATATTAGTTGCGATCTTCATTGCTTTAAAAACAAAGAGGAAAAATCAATCAATTGATAATGCGTAATACGTATAATGCTCCACCAGACACCATGTATGCTTTACGTGACATTATCATCTTGGTGATGAAGGTAATATAAATTCCAGGTTGTTCCACCATAATTTCATTTAACTTATCTCAAGTAACCCTAAACTCAACCAATAACCCAATAAACAAACTAATAAATATTTTTAGTACCGTAAATAACAAAATTATCTTTATCAATCCGGGTATTCGACGTCTCTTATCGATTGAATTATTTGAATACGAAACCGGCTGATCCATAGGAATAATGACTTCCTCATATTTCTGCTACATATTTATCTCGATTCAACAATTGATCAGAGCACATATATTCAATAATAGCTAATCAAAGAGAAAACCGAAAGCGATGAATATAAAACCAATTAATATGATTAAACCAAAAAGATAGACCGAATTAGAGGGTTTATCCATCAAATGATCCCCTTGGACTTCATCCGAGTTAACTACTTTATCCCTGTAAATCTCCCCAAGCACCATCAGATTTGCTTGTGGACTATAACCACCCATGTTAGTATATTTTATATTCGAAAATTGAGGTCCAGCGTAAAAATACATGGTATATGCAAATGCACCCCAAGTTACTAGAATAAAACCATACAATAGAATAAAATTTGAACTCAATCCATATTGTAAGAGTGCAATTAAGGGTACAATCAATAGAAAAATTATTGCGGATGCAAGCATAATAGCCCTTCTCCTGGATGCAATAATGCGGTTAGATTTAGCCAGTATTTCATCCTCAATATATTCTGATTCTGTCCCTGACAGCTGTTCACGTGATGGATTGGACATAATTTACTATTAGCTGATTAAGTATTTAAAATTATTGTGTCACATCCTGTGATTCTAAATTTGAGATTCGTCGATAATGAACTATTTTGAGAAATTGAGTGAGCTGTTACAACAATATTCTCTAAACCGATTTTATTTTCTTTAAGGATTTCAGAAATATTTCAAGATTTTTCATTTTTGGAATTCTAAATCCAAGTTCTTCCCAATTTTCCCAAATTCTTTGCAGATTTCGTTTTGTTTTGATGGTGCATATTTCATACCCTCTCCCAGTTAAACCAAGAAGACCTACAATTTGAATATCAGTATTTTTAGCTATCTTTCTAGCCTTCAGATCATCCAGGACACATACATATTCAGAAGGATTTTTCTGAATTAAAACATATTCAATTACTGACCTCTCACCGAAACCCAACTGAGGAAGGAACCCTGTACTGGGTGTAAAATTAACCCTCTCAGGATCCAAATGTTTGATCATTGTGCCCGTGGGAACTGACATAATTTCATCATCAATTGACTTAAGCAAAACCATGCTGCATTTCATTCGTGTTAGAATTTCACTGATTAATGAGAATTGCTTTGATTGGTGTAAAATAATTAGAGAAGAAGCATCAAAAACAAATTTCAACTTACTTCCTCAATTTTCTGAGTAAATTTATTTCATCCTTTAAATCATCAGTATCTTCAATTCCTATATCCAAAGGTACTTTTCTTCTTTGGCATTCAATTACAAATTCAGCGACAGTCATGTCAGCAATCCCTGCTGCCCTACCTGTTGAGATTTCTTTATTCTTATACAGGTGAAGTGCTATACTCAAAAAATCCTGTGATTCCAAAAGTTGTCTAAGACCTGCTCTAACAATTTCACTTTTTGACGCATAGAGGCCTGATCTCAATAAAAGTTCCATCTTCTCCTCGAGTACTCCTTTTATTTCCACAGTCGTTGGCACATGTAATATATGACTTGAAAATTTATATGTTTTTCCAAGTATGCATAGTATATTGATATTTCTCAATTTCATTTCCTCTAATCAGTTGGAATCAGATTAATTCGTAGTTATACCAAAATGAATGTAAATAAGAATTGCTTGAAAACTGATTTTCTTTTAATTACTAGTTGTTTTGAAATTAAGTAAAATGAAAATCAAAATTATGATGAAATATGTCCTTCCCTAAATGTAGCAAGACGTGATCTACCGATATAATGGATTATAGGATAATTTCTCAGACTCATTGAATTCCAACGTCCAATTGGTATTTATATAATTCATCTGCCATTATCAGTAATATGAAAAAAAATAACTCAGCAATTGTCGGAAGTAAAAATGGTATAATAGATATAAATAAGCTATGTGGTGAGTGCAATACAAAATTCGATTACCGAGATAAATCATCCACATGGATTATATGTGAATCTTGTTCCCAGGGATACCATGGTAATCATATACTTGAGAAAGGCAAAAGTGGATTTTGTCCAATATGCTATGGTCCACTTTTAGTAAATCTTGACCTGTATCTCTACGAAATCACGGGTATCGTTTCTGGTCGGTTGCAATTTCAAGCTAAATCCGAAGTTGTTCCAATATGAGTTCAAATAAGAATTGTTTGAAAACTGATTTCCATATTAGAAAATTAGGATATTTGAAGCTCCACGAAAATCAAATTGAAGAAGATTTGAGATAAAATCATCCCGAAAATTATTTGATTAACGATGTACGGAAATCCAAATTGGGTTGTTAATTAAGCTATTTGCAAATATAGGTAAAATTAAACCTATAACTATTTAATTTATACTTTATTGATACAAAAATCTATCATTTGTGTAGGAATGGAAAACTTCTGTGCCCGAAGTATTTAAATTGAATATATTTAAGCCATTTAATTGAAAAGCTCAAAATTTCTCATTTTAATTTTTGTAATATTTTTCTCAGTTCCATCTTTGTATAGTGTTTCGACTCTTGAATCCAACAATAATATAGACGGTGCAAAAGAATTATTACCGTTGACGATTCCTAATAGTAATGTTTTACTTTCTGCTAGTACTGATTTTATTTCAAAATGGACTACGTCCTTATCTGGAAGTACTAACAGCACCTCAATTAAATTACCACTTGAGTCTGTTGGAACTTATAATTTTCTAGTTGATTGGGGTGATGGCGACTCTATTACCATAACAGAATTCGATCAAGCAGAAGTAGTTCATAATTATGCTGGAGCTGGAACCTACACAGTAATAATATCAGGGACCCTCATTGGCTGGACATTCAAAGATGGGGGTGATAGCACAAAAATAATCGAAATATCACAATGGGGTAACGTGAATCTTGGAAATTCGACAGGATATTTTGATTATTGTTCAAACCTCGTCCTCACTGCTACCGATGCTCCTGATCTTACAGGAACGACATCACTTGCTAATGGATTTAGAGATGCATCTAAACTGGGAACCACAGGGTCCTTTGCTACTTGGGATGTGAGTGAAGTAACCGATATGAGTCGTCTTTTTTACAAAGCTTTTGATTTCAATATGTCTCTAAATTCTTGGGATGTGGGAAAAGTTACAGATATGAGCTTTATGTTTTATCGAGCTACAGATTATAATCAACCTATGGATTCTTGGAATGTTTCAAATGTGACGACAATGCAAGATATGTTTACTCAAGCAACAAATTTCAATCAACCAATTAACTCATGGGATGTTTCTAATGTAACCAGCTTGTATCGCATATTTGCAACAGCAAGTAATTTCAATCAAGACTTAAGTGATTGGGATGTTAGTAAAGTAACTGATATGAGGTCTGTTTTCGTTCAAGCC
>JAAFKL010000357.1 GCA_021399405.1 Candidatus Heimdallarchaeota archaeon
ACAGTGTGGGTGGAATAATAGAATGTGTTATTACTAATTTACCTGTTGGTATTGGAGAACCATGGTTTGACTCTATAGAAAGCAAATTATCACACATCATATTTTCAATCCCGGCAGTGAAAGGAATTGAATTTGGCTCTGGATTCGGCTCAACTATTATGAAAGGGAGTGATCATAATGATGAATATGAGATGATTAACGATAAAATAATAACAAAGACGAATAATGCCGGAGGTATTCTTGGAGGCTTATCAAATGGAATGCCTGTTATATTTCGAGTCGCATTTAAACCAACTTCAAGCATAAGTAAACCACAGCAAACAGTTGATAAATCAACCAAAGAGCAGACTGAATTAAAAGTTAGAGGTCGACATGACCCCTGTATAGTCCCAAGAGCCGTACCAGTAGTGAATAATGCGGCTGCATGCGTTATACTTGATCTGATGCTAAAGGGTGATTTTATCAGATACAGAGGTGAATAGATATGAAAAAGAAATGTATTATCCTAGGCTGTACTGGATTTATTGGACAACAATTTGTAAGATTATTAGAAAATCATCCTAAATTAGATTTAGTTGCGGTATACGCATCATCAAGATCTGCTGGAAAAAAAATGAAAGATGTATGGAATTTACCGTATTTCCATTGCCCCGAAATCTATTCTGATCTGATTATTAGTGATATGGAGGATATCTCTCAAAACGTAGATATTGCCTTTTCTGGACTCCCCACTTCAATTGCACAAGAAATAGAAATAAATTTGAGAGAAAAAGGTGTTGCAGTATTTTCCAATGCATCAGCTCACCGGATGGACAAAGATGTCCCTATCTTGATACCCGAAATTAATCAAGAACATCTAAAATTAGCGAAAATTCAAAGGGAAAATCATGGTGTTCAAGGTTTTATTATTACAAATGCGAATTGTTCAGTCACAGGCGCAGCAATGTACCTTAACGAATTAGAAAAAATTCTACCACTGAATAATGCTGTGATCTCAACTTATCAGGCGTTATCCGGTGCTGGAAATAAGGGGCTTCAAATGCCCAATATAACCAACAATGTCTTACCTTATATCAATATGGAAGAGGAGAAAATGATAATCGAAGCAAAAAAAATATTAGGCAAACTCGAAGATCAAGGATTTATTAGGGATCATGACATTTCACTTGTTACTAATTGTGCAAGAGTAAATGTTATCGATGGTCACCTTGAGGCAATCACAGCATTTTCGCAACAATCCAATACGATAGAACAAGATCAAATAATTAAAAAATTACAAGATGTCAAATCACCCCTTCCAAATACTCTGTACACAGGACCAAATAAGCATTTAATTTATTTGAATGAACATGATCGACCCCAACCGCAATTGGATGCATATTATGGCGAGAGTGCTCAACTTTCTGGAATGCATTTAATGGTGGGTAGAGTTCGCAAAAATCTTCATTCGATTAGTTCATATATACTAGTGCACAATACTGTAAGAGGAGGTTCGGGAGGTTCTATTCTTAATGCGGAGCTTGCAATACATCGAAATTTAATATAATTCAATGTTGTTCAATATTAGTTATTTGATTTCAATAATTGATTTTAAGAATGAAATTAACTAAATAAATCAAGTTTTTCCCAATTAAATGTAACGTCTTTTCGTCCAAAATGCCCATATGCAGCTGTTTTTCTGTAAAATGGGTTCTTCAGATCTAATCTTTCAATGATTTTACCTGGCCTTAAATCAAAATTTGATAGAATTTTTTGTTTGATTTCTTCATCAGATATTGTACTAGTTCCAGAGGTATCCACGTTAAATGAAAAAGGTTCAGCCACACCAATAGAATATGCAATTTGTATTTCACATTTCTCAGCTAATCCTTCAGATACAACATTTTTGGCAATATATCTTGCGGCATAAGCACCACTTCTATCAACTTTTGATGGATCTTTTCCACTGAAAGCACCACCACCATGTCTACCTACACCTCCATAAGTGTCAACAATGATTTTTCTTCCAGTTAATCCAGCATCTCCATGAGGTCCACCTACTACAAATTTACCGGTACCATTGACAATAACTTCTGTATTATCTTTATCAAAAAAATCACCCAACACAGGTTCAATCAATTGAGATTGAAGATCTTGTTTTATTTGATCTTGACTAACATCTTCTGCATGTTGTGCTGCAAGTACTACTTTAGAAACACCAACTGGTTTTCCGTCTTCATACCTGACCGCAACCTGAGATTTGCCATCAGGTCTGAGGTATTCCAAGGTCCCTTCCTTTCGTAGAACTGACATATTTCGTGTTAGCTCATGAGCTAAAGCGATTGGTAAAGGCATGTATTCATCGGTATGATTGATAGCGTAGCCATACATCATCCCTTGATCTCCCGCACCTTGTTCTTCAATCGAATCCTTTACAACTCCTTGAGCAATATCTGGTGACTGTTCATGAATCACGTTAAGGACGGAAATATCTCTGTAGTAGAATCCTATATCTGGATGCGTATAACCTATATCGTAGATTGTATCCCGTACAGTTTTTTGAAGATCAACGTATGATTCAGTAGCAATTTCACCACCTATCAACACAAGGCCTGTAGTTACAAAAGTCTCACATGCGACACGTGAATTCCGATCTTGCGTAAGCATCTGATCTAAAATTGCATCGGATATCTGATCGGCAACTTTGTCTGGATGACCTTCAGATACACTTTCTGACGCGATATATGATTTTTTAGACATAATTTATTCTCCTTTATTTTTCTTATTCAATAGTTTTTCACTATTACTGCCAACATTATTCTCTGTAACATTCTTTAACTTGCCATTTGAGGAAGAGTAATTAGAAATCTCACTAAAATTATTAAAATTCCCAAGAGAATAGATGTGTACATTTTTGCATCCACCGTCAATTAATTCTTGATATACCTCTGCAGCGATTTTGTTACCAATTTCATACTCCTCCTTAGTGGTGAATGCCGATCTCAATCGAGATTTTTTCAGAGTATCAATTGGAATACCGAATTGATTAATCAATCGTAATCTAGCAGGAATTATTCCTGGTATAATAGGTATAGACAAATCAGAATCATCAATGAAATCGAAATAATATTTAGAATTGAATATTCCTTGAGAGATAAGATATTCAACACCGTTCGATTCCTTCAATCTGGCAAATTTGATTTGTTTGTCTCTTATTGCAACTTGACTATTATCTTTTCGAATTTTGTAAGGATTTACATCCACAACAGATCCAATTGAAAACTTAGCATTAGGAATTGGGTTTACAAGCTGTCCTTTATCCAATAGTTTACGATATTTATTTGAAAGGAAATTCTTCTTTCCCCAACGTAAATAAGAGATGAAGCCTATAATGTCAATACCATTTTCAAAATAATTATAATCACGAGGACCTCTAGGATCACCCAGTAAAGGGAGGATATCAGTAAGTCCCATCCGATGAGCATCGAGGACAGCACGAAACAAGTCGAAATGTGATAATCGGGTTGTCAGGTGAACTGATACTCTAGGACTATTATCTGAAATTTTCCTTAAATAATTCTGTACTCGTTTTGCCATTGTGATAGCTGATAAACCAAATACAGGTCGATTTGTGATTGATACCAGATCAACTTTGTTGGAATATTCGTCAAGTTCTTTTTCAATTGATGCATATCTCTCCTGATTAATATCATATATGCCCCGAGGGGGTTCTAATTCAACAGAGATTGAAGTCAAATGATTTCTCCATGGAAGTTAATCTATAGTATTGATAGACAATATTCCAACATTTGTTTATCTCATTTAATACTTAATAATAATAGCCATAATTTTCATCACAATTATATTCCATTTGGAATATTAAAAAAAAATTAACATATAGGAACTTGACAATAACAAAACAAATATTTAATTTAATTCTATTTGGAATTGAAGGTGTTAAAATTTTTCCTAAGCTAGCTGAAATTAAAAGATTAAGAGAAAAAATTGGGTGGTCACAATCCGAACTTGCTGAGAAAGTCGGAATATCACAATCTGCAATACCAAAGTATGAAAATGGTAAACAGACCCCATCCTACGAGATCGCTGTTAAAATATTTGAATTATTATTACAAGAGGATATTCAAATAGATCCCGAAGTTTCTGAAATCTTAACTTCAAAGATTGTAAAAGTAACCCCAAGATCGGCTCTGGGAGAAGCACTTGATATAATGAAAGAACAGTCTATATCTCAAATCCCTGTAATAAAAGAAAATCTTGTAGTTGGAACAATTAGTGAATCTCTCGTTTTGGAATTACTCAATCGTTACCGTAATTTAGATTCGCTGAGGGATGAATCAGTCGAGAATATCATGGGAGATATACTCCCTATAGTACCTGAATCAGCAAAAATACAGGAAATTACACCTCTACTGCGACGTTATGGAGCTGTAATGGTCCTTGTTCAAGGTAAATTATCTGGCATTGTCACCAAAGCAGATCTCTTAGATATGTAGGTATTCACACGAATTATTATTGCTTTATTTTCAATAATGATTCAATTATGGTAGAGCATATTGTAATCATGGCGAATTGAAAGTTTACAACGACGGGGTGCTTAAAGTGGAAAAAGATTGGTTCTATATCATCCGTTGGTGGCAAAATAAAATTTGCTGATTCCGCCGTAAGTAATTCTTCATCTACATCAGTAAATATGATATAAGGACGTCTTTTTGCAATAAACAATTGAAGTTTATCGTGGAGCTTGGAATCTGTATTTGGTAGATAATCGAGAACTGAACCCATCAAATTTCCTAAATTTTTGACTTTTATTGACTGCTCGTTACTCTTTTTGACAATCAATCGTTCAATCATATCTTCATAATAGTCGTTAGGTATTGTAATAATATTATTTTTTACAGAGTTAAGAATATCAGTTAATCCATTCTTGACAGCAACATCTCCTTGCATTACCATAATAAAATTTGGAAGTTGATGACTCTGGCGAGTCGGCGAAACTGTTTTGAAATAATCTTCCACCGTGTCAACTTTTGAAATCAATTCATTTTGGAGCTGGCTAATTACCTGTTCGTAGGAAATCGAGTTATAGATATTTGGCTTCCCATCTATTGCGATTTTTGATACAATACCTCGTTTCTCAAGTGAACTGAGATAAGAATATACCTTTGATTGGGGAACTTCTGCAATTGTAGCTAACGGAGTTGCTTCCAAAGTACC
>JAAFKL010000358.1 GCA_021399405.1 Candidatus Heimdallarchaeota archaeon
TACAAACAGAGCCCGATGCGAGGCTTAACTTTCCCGGTTAGGGAGCTTATGATTGTAATCAACGGATTGATTTACAGTTGTCCGTCAGTTTAAGTCACCAAAGGACATACTAACGTCAAAATTACAAGTATATAAAATTATATTCAACGAACAAGAAAAGCATTTAGAAATCGATCAAAATCAAATTCAGTCAGTTTCTAGTATAAAATCTTTTAATTATGTACAACAATAATTAATTAGTCGTTAAATTGATTATTAACTCTTGGAGATTAAGGGAGATTCGTTTTGCAAACAGAAAATAAATTGTATTGCAGTGCAGTAATTGGAGGTACTTTTGACAATTTCCATTCAGGTCACAAATCCTTGATTTCTACTGCTTGTAGGCTAGCATTAACTGTGTTTATTGGAGTTATATCTGATGATTATGGGAAAATACTATTCAGTAAAAAAATATTCAAAGAAAAAATTCAATCACTTGATAGAAGAATAAAATCAGTTGAATCATTTATTGATTCAAATAAATATAAAGCAGTAATTGGTGTTCTTAATGACCCATATGGGCCATCAATTACAAACCCTGATGCAGATTTAATTGTTGTTTCACATGAAACCCGAAATACTGCTGATAAAATCAATGAGATTCGAGAAAAATCTGGATTGACAATTTTGGATGTTGTTACTATTCCCTGGGAATTTACTAAAGACGGTATAATAATATCATCTTCAAATATCCGAAAAGAAAAATATGAAAGTGTAAAATAGAAGTAATAAAAAAAATTAGTTCAACATGAGATCAAAACAATGTGAGAAGTTATATTTAATCTTTTGACAGTATAATTATGAGCAAGGCTTCATTTCCAATAATTGTATTTCATAACGTGGTATCTCCAAAAGGCTGTACAGACTTTGTGAAAATTGCAGCTGGAATGGGGTTCAAAACACTGATTATAACAAATGCTCAAGGATCTGCAGCTCAAAGAGGATTACCGGCAGCGCAGAAACTAGCTCTAAAAAATAATGTTAATTTCATGTCTCTACTTGATATAGATGATGTGAAAGAACTATTTCAACCTGAAATGGTTATTGTAGTTGCACCTCCACCATACGGTGAACAAAATCTAACTGAAGAATTCCTTAATGGCATTAAAGAAAAACGATATGTTATTGTTTTTGGTGGTAATGACCCCGGGTTAAGCAGAAAAGATTTAGAGAAGGGTGAAGAAATAGTGCAGATACCTGCTGGTGACCTTGGTAGTATTGGAATACTAACCTTAGGCTTAGCATTATTTACTAGGAAATTTAAATTTACTAAATAATCAGGTTTGAAATAATGTATTATAGTAAGAAATATGTAAGTATTATGCTCATTTTAATTGTTACAGTAGGTGTAAGCATCCATTATTTTTCACAAGATAATGATAATGACTTAATACTGGCAACAACAACAAGTGTTGATAATTCGGGGCTACTGGGAGTTATCATACAAGAATTTGAAAAACGATATGATATAAATGTCAGAATTGTTGCAAAAGGGTCAGGGGCAGCTGTAGATCTAGCTAAAAGGGGTGAGGCTGATGCGATCTTGCTTCATGCTCCAAATCTTGAGAAGGAGTTCATGGATGGGGGATATGGTTTAAACAAAACTTCCCTGTGGTATAACTTTTTTGTAATAGTTGGGCCAAGTAATGATCCTGCAAATATAAGTATGGCCTCTAGTGTACAGGTTGTATTTGAACAAATACGAAGCAGTGGAGAGCTAGGTCTTTCCCAATTCTACAGTCGAGGGGATAACTCAGGAACTCACCTAAAAGAATTAGAGATATGGGAAAACACGAGCGTTGGTAAACCAAGCAGTAGTGATTGGTATTTTGAGACAGGTTCAGGTATGAGCTCAACGCTAATAATAGCGGATGAGAGCAATGCGTATACCTTGTCAGATTTGGGTACTTTTCTCCAAATTAATGAAAATTCAGATTTGAGAATTTCAGTTCTTTATGATAATGATGATACTTTGAGAAATCCTTACAGCTTTATAGTAGTTTCTCCTGAAAAATTTGATAATTTGAACACTGAAGCTGCTTTTACATTTCTCGAGTTTTTATTGGAGGAGGGTACAATGGAACTAGTTGGAAATTATAAGGTAGCGGACATGGTGTTATTTACACCGGAACCTTGAGGGATTGAATTGGCATCGTTTTTTGAAGTTCTTACTTTACTTTTTCGGTCAGAAGAAATATGGAGTATTGCAGGATTATCTTTATTTGTTTCAGTTTCTGCAGTAATCATTGCAACTATAATTGGGGTACCGATTGGTGTTTATCTTGGATCATATGTAAAAAAAGATTCGGTATTATTGGTTAATATCCTTAATACTGCAATGGGGCTGCCACCGGTACTAGTAGGATTAGTTGTATACCTATTGATTTCTCGTACAGGTCCTCTTGGTACATTACAAATATTATTTACTCCATTAGCTATGATAATTGCACAATCCATTCTTACAATGCCAATCATCATTGGATTAACTCGATCTTCAATTAAATCTTTATCGCCTGATTTTTCTGATACTGTTTATGCAATGGGTGCAACTAAATCTCAGCACTTTTTTCTAACAATAGAAGAAACTAGATATGATATTAGTATAGCAATCATCCTAGCATTTGGAAGAGCGATATCAGAAGTTGGTGCAATTTTAATTGTAGGTGGAAATATCAAATTTCATACTAGAGTTCTCACAACAGCAATAATTACTGAGATATCGAAAGGTCAAAATGAATTGGCCTTAGCTCTGGGGGTGATATTACTTGTCATAAGTTATACTATTACTTTCATCATGACAAATGTTCAGTTTAGATCTAATCGCTATAGATGAAACTTCTGAATCTATTACTATCACTTTATATTTTGTGGTTCATTATGATTACACAATGAGTTACAAAAAAGAAATTGAATTAGCAAGAGTGGAAAAAGACCAATTCTTTAAGAAAAGTCATCACTCACCCCTGCCGCACGATGCTAGGAATAATTTTGATGGACTAGATTATTTTCCAATCAGTGAAAATTACTTGTTTAAACTTCCACTAAAAAGATATGACAATCCAGATACAATCCAAATGGAAACTTCGGATGGTATGATTCGTGATTATTTTAGAATAGGATATTTGGAATTTAAAGTTGATGAAGGAACTGCCACAATTCATGTCTATCAACAAGCAGATAATCCAGATTACTTTTTTGTCCCTTTTAGAGATACGACTTCAGGTCTAGAAACATATGGAGCAGGAAGATATATGGATATTGAAAAAGAAGGTGATACCTTCATACTTGACTTTAACAAATCATACTCACCATATTGTGCTTACAATGAGAACTTTTCTTGTCCGCTTCCGCCTTTTGAAAATCATTTAAAAATATCAGTCAAGGCTGGAGAAAAGGATTTTCATTCTTAAATTCTAAAAATTAATTCAATAGGTTTAAATCCCCAGAAAGATATTTCTGGACTTGATTATTGGAATTATCATACATATTTGAAACCAAACAAGAGTGGGCTATCTCACCTCCGATTATGAAATTAACATCGGTAGCAATACGTTTAACTTGAAATTGATCATGGGTGGTTAATAGGACTAATTGTTGCTTTTCTATATTATTTGTCATATAATTTTCAAACCATAATGTATTCGAAGGATCCAAAGAGGAGGTTGGTTCGTCCAAAATTAAGATCTGAGGTTGGTAAATCATTGTTCTTAGAAATGAAGCTCTTTGCTGTTGCCCTAGTGATAATTTATATGGAGAACGATTCTGATATTCAAGGATATCAAATTCATTTAATCCTTCTTTTACTAATTTATGTCTTTGTTCGCGTGGAATGTCACGAATAATTAAAGGGACCTCAATATTTTCAAATAAACTTTTTTTGAGAAAAACTGTTTTTTGAGCCATGTATCCAATTTGCCTGCGTAAGAACGTTTTTTCTTTATGGGTGTAGGCAGTTATTGATTCGTCATTCCATTTTATTTCCCCTTGAGTGGGCTCTAGTAATAATGATAAGATCTTATTGGTAAGTGATTTTCCTGACCCATTGGGTCCTATAATTGCAGTTATTCCATTATTAGACAATGATAAATTTAAATCTGAAAGAATTTGCTTTGAAGCAATTTCCAAACTAATTGATTCTAACTTAATTGAATCTACTGATTGAAATTCTCTCATAATAATGTCGAGTCTGTGAGAAATATAATCATTAAGATACCAATCATTATATTTTTTTAATTATACAATTGAACTTACAAAATGTCAGTATATAATAGAAGAACAAATTAACTTTTTCTCAAAAGTGATATTATGGTAAAGAAGAGAGCAAAAGCAACTAAGATGAAAAATGCAACCACAATGGCGGATGATGATGGTTTGCAATATCATATTAAAGTAAAACCAGGGGATCTGCCGAATGTTGTGATAATGCCAGGTGACCCAAAAAGAGTAACCAAAATTGCTCAACAATGGGATAACAAGAAAAAAATTGCAGAATATAGACAATTTGTTACATATTCCGGAAGTTACAAAGGAAATCAGGTTGCGGCCCTCTCCAGTGGTATTGGTCCATCTGCATGTGAAATTGCATTAACTGAATTGAACAATGTTGGCGTAAAGAATATCATTAGAGTAGGATCTTGTGGAACTCTTCGCGAAGATATTGATTTGGGAGAGCTAATAATTTCAGAAGCTGCAGTCCGATTGGAGGATACTAGTAATCATTATATTATGAAAGAATATCCCGCAATAGCATCACGTATGATAACTTCAGCCTTGATTAGGGCATGCGAAGAAAATAATTTACCTTATCATGTTGGCATTACTGCAAGTTCTTCTTCATTTTATGTAGGTCAAGGAAGAGAGTACCAAAATTATTTACCAAGCCATCGTTCAAATTTATTAGCTGATCTAACCAATGCCAATGTACTTAATTTTGAAATGGAAGCAAGCCTAATGTTCATTCTTGGATCTATTTTCAATATAAATGTTGGAGCCGTATGTGCAGTATATGCAAATAGAGTCACAAATGAATTTGCAGTTAAAGGAGAAAATTTAGCTATAAAGGCTGCAAATGAAGCTGCAAGAATTATTTACGATGAATTAGATCGTAAGAAAAAATATTGGTATTAAATTATATCCAACTCTTTTCCAACATCCGCAATTTTCTCAAGAGCGAATTCTAAATCATCCTCAGAATGTGCTGCTGATAACATTGCACGTATTCTAGCCTTACCTTTTGCCACTGTAGGGAAACCAATACTCATAGCAAAAATGCCATTTTCAAGTAATTTTCTTGAGAATTTAGAACTAACCTTCGCATCTCCAATCATGATTGGCGTAATAGGCGTCTGGGTCTTTCCAGTATCAAAGCCAAGATCTCTCAAACCAGATTGGAAAAATTTGGCATTTTTCCATAGTTTCTTTACAAGGCTATCATCATTCATGAGGATTTTAATTGCTGCTATTGAAGCTGCAATGTCAGGGGGAGTAAGAGCTGATGAGAATAAAAATGGTCGAGCTTTTTGTTCTAAATATTCAATTAAGATTTTTGAACCAGATATAAAACCGCCTACAACCCCAACTGCTTTACTTAATGTACCAATTTCGATATCAATTTCACCTTTATGTAAACCGAAATAATCTGCGATACCTTTACCATTTTGTCCCAATACACCCTCACCGTGTGCATCATCAATCATAACTAAGGCATCATAATCTGCTGCAACTTTTACGATTTCATCAACAGGAGCTATATCTCCATCCATAGAGAATACCCCATCACTAATAATTAATTTTCTCTGATGGTCTTTTCCCTCACTTAATTTTGCAACTAAATCATCAACTGAATTATGCTCATAAATATATCTAGTAGCTTTTGTTAAGCGAACACCATCAATAATTGAAGCATGATTTAGAGAATCAGTGAAAATTGCATCAGCATATAATGAGGGAATCACAGCTTGATTAGCCACAAAACCGGATTGAAGAGCCATCGAAGCTTCGACCTGTTTGAATTCACTAAGCGTTGATTCGAGATCTTTGTGCAAACTCATAGTGCCAGCTATAGACCTCACTGCACCTGGACCAACACCAAATTCGTCAAGAATATTTTTTGCTGCAGCAATAAGTTGGGGATGATTTGCTAAACCTAAATAATTATTAGAACACAAATTTAGAACTCTTTTACTATCGATTGTTAACCAAGCACCTTGTGGTGAATCAATAGTGGGGATGGCATTGTAAAGCCCTATTTCCTTCAATCTATTAATTTCATCCAACATAAATTTTTGAGAAGTTTTTATCATCAACAAGGTATTCGGTAATAATGGAATGAAATAAGTTACTTCTATGGATGAGAATTTTGTAAAATAATACTGCTTTTAATCAATCCAGTGAGTATCAAAGCAGGTAGTTTTGGGAAATTTCGATATATCAGGTATAAAGATAGTAATTGCAGATGTAGAGGACATAATAGGAATATGCAAATTAAATCAAGATGAATATTGGGATGATATCAATAAGGTTGACAAGCAGACTCAATTTAGACTTGGAAAATGGTGGGTAGATGAAGATCTTTTGCTATGGCACAAAAATAGAATTGAAGCAAGTGGAGGAAATATTTTAGTAACTAAGATAGGTGATGAAATTATTGGGGAATTGGATTTTGTCAAGTCTAATGATTATGATAAAGACTATTTTTCGAGATTACATATAATTTGGTTATTAGTTAGAAAAGATTTTAGAAGGTCTGGAATTGCTAAATTAATGATTCAGCATTTGAAATCAAGATATCCAGATTTCGAAATTTGGGTTGAGCCTGAAGATAATAGAAGCCTAAAATTATATCAAAATATAGGTTTTAAGCGTAAATCAATTGATAATTGGAAGTTAAATTCTATAGATAATTTTTCTAAAGTTAACCTGTATGCTACTATTAATAATCTGAAAGAAATCGATTATAAACAATTAATCTTCCTGATAAAAGAAAAGAAAATATCTTGTATTATTGGTAGATATTATGCCCCTGTATTTGATATTGAACAATTACATAATAGCAAGGAAGTGCATCAATATATTTGGGGGGAGACAACAAAACCTTCAGTTTTCGTGTGTAAAGTAAATAATCTTACTGTATACGCGATTATGACTCAATATCTTAGGGTTTATACTGATAATCCTCTATATGAAGTGGAAGACTTTGAATTACTTCTAGAATATATACTTCATAAAACGGTTTCATTAGGATTTGAGGAAATATATATTCAAGTTTACACTGATCTCACATTAACAAAAACCTTGAAAAAGTTAGGTAGTATGATCGATGAAGAAAATTATCCAATTTTTAATTTGTAGAGTACTAAGTCTGATCACTAATATTTTTAGCAAGGATTGATGTTTTGATAATATCATCAAGGGTGAAAATTAATCTACCAATTGTCATTTCGCCTTCAATTGTTGTTTTAAATTTATTATCTTGAATTTTGCTAGTAACAATTCCGCTATTTTCGGGCATGGAAGAATTTTCAGGAGAAATGGTCTTATCAAGAATGGTTAAATCAACCTCCTCAAATATAATAATTTCTGCCTTTATTTTGAATTTCATTACATCACATTCATTAGATAGGCATTAATTTGCATCAAAATTGGATCAACGTCATCAGATTTTACCGAGAATTGAACTTCAAGATTTGTTCCAGATATATCCGTATTCACATCAAGCTTCTCACACACTTTTTCGATTACATTTTTCAGAGATTCTGAAATAATATTCTTAGAAATCCTAATTCCTATTGTCTGCTTTTTATCAGGTCCGGGAGATACAACAGCAAAAGGGAGTTCTGAAGTTACCAATCCTTTGGATAACGCCAAAGCTGCAGCAATAGAAACATTATACCAGTTGACCTTCCTATCGGCAATAAAATATCTTAAACAACTTAGCTCTTCAATTTCTGCTCTTTTATCATGAATTAATTGATACGAGTGAAATACAGCTTTACGTTCTTCTAAAAATAATTTGTTCAATTTTATAAGATGGTTAGATCGATTACCAAGTAGAACTGCCAAAGCCGTATTTGAGAGATTACGATTAATTGAATCATTTATAGCAGTTGCAAAGTCCCACACTGAATTGGTAATGGAAGCTTCATTTTCATTGTTAAAGTGAGTCATTTCTTTGATAAAGAATAAATCATCCCTTTGATAACCAACTTGTGTAGTTAAAAATATAATAAATAGATTATTCAAATCGGTTGTCTCTTCTCTAGAGAGTTCATTCAGCTTTCGAAGTTTTTTACCAGATTTAATTTCAATATCTGCTTTTGCAATTAATTTGTCAACTTCAGATTCATTCCCAGATAATCCTGGCAAATAGGGATGATTGCTGTAAATTATAGATTCTGAAATTGAGAATAGATTACCTCCCAAAAGGGATAATTTTTTGTTTATAGTAATTATATTACCTGATTGTGCATCTTGAGAAATTAGTTCATGCAAACCCTCGTAAGGTTTATACAAATTTAATGCATGGAAGGCAATCAGTGGGAATTTTACAATCTCATCTAGATTTGGAACGATGAAACTACAAATAAAATAAGCACAAGCTGAGAGACTGGTATCCAAATCATAAAAACCATAATTTGCTGAATTTAACAAAATAATATTTTCAGGCAAGTCATTTCTATCATTGATCGCCTCATTGTTGATAAGTAGGATTGGATTGGTAAAATTCTCAATTTCATCTCTAATAGTGGACAGCGGAAGACCAAGAATAATTGTAGGGAATTTATCCCTCCTGATTAATTTCTTCAAATTGGTTTTTTCATCTATTTCAAATAGAACACAGGGTTTATCCAAATCATAAAAAGATTTACCAAATGTTGACGCAGCGATTAACGCGTCACTTTGCATTTTATAAGCAATCTGAATTACACCTTCCCATGTTGAAATTATCTTAGATACTTCATCAGAATATTCCAATAATTCTTGAAAAGTCATTAAAATCGCCTATATTAGTAATAGAAATGTAAATTAAAAAGGCTTTTTAGTAGCACTAGTATTATCTTAATAATACTGAAGCTGTGTCAGGGCGGTATTTCCATCCTTCCGGTAAAACTTTTTCATTGACATAATGGGCAGATAGTCTATAAATCTTTGATTCAATCCTTCTAAGCCCATGAGTTGAGTGAAGATCTTTCCTATTTTCGGTTAAATGATTCCTTAAATTCATTGCTCTTCGAATTAAGGATATTAGATCCTCTGGATATCGTGGAGCAACGTCATTTTCTTTTAAAATTGTTAATACTTTTTTACCCGTAAGAAGTTTGATCGATGGTACACCATGTTGATCTCTTAGAATATTTCCGATCATTGCTTGAGAGTGACCTTGTTTAAACAATTGAACAACTAAATCTTCCACTCCGCTTGCATCAATTGTGATCCATTTTTGGGGTTCTGTAAGATAGGGTTTTGTAGAGCCTGATTTTCCTTTGCCTCGACTGTGCATTCGTGCCATTATTTACACCAACTGATCGAAATTTTCGATCAGAAATGATCTTAAGTTATGATACCTAAGACCTCTAACCAATAATTGATTGTACTACATAAGAGTAATTTGATGTTGAACAAGTTTTGAGTAAATTGTTAAATGAATATCCGATATTGAAAAACATAGTTTCTAAAGAAACTAAATATAAGTAATTTGTGAAGGCAATAGTACTGGCAGCAGGAAAAGGTACTCGATTATTGCCAATTACAACTTATCGTCCAAAACACTTGTTAGAGATTGCTGGGAAATCTATTTTGAAAAGATTAATTGATAGCTTACTCGAACATGAATTAATTGACGATATTGTAATTGTGATTCATTATTATTCTGATATAATAACTAATAAGATCAACACATGGTATTCAACGAAGGATTTATCTCGAATCTCGTTTGTAACCCAAAAAGAAACTTTGGGTACTGGAGATGCAGTTGCAACCGCAATTAAAGAAAGAAATATTCAAGAAGATTTCCTTGTAGTTTATGGTGATTTAATTATCGGCAATTCAATAAATAAAATGCTAGAAGATTACTCGAAAAATCCAAATCAGGGGTATATTCTGGGTGCTAAGGTCAAAATTCCCGAAAAGTACGGTGTACTAATAATTGAGGAAAATAAATTTGTGTCTATTATAGAAAAACCAAAGAATGCGCCCCATAATGCTCTTATTAATGCTGGAGTTTATATTTTTCCTAAAAATGCGGTACAGCTTATTGTGAATTTGAGTCCAAGCGCAAGAAATGAAATAGAACTCACAGATTTAATCCATTTTCTTGTTAAAGCAGGAAATAATATTCAAGTTATAGAAAGTAATGGTAACTGGTTTGATATTGGTTATCCTTGGGAAATACTAAATGCTAATGAAAAATTATTGGGAGAGGAAATTGATGAGTTTAATCAGCATGGGATAATTGAGGAAAACGTAACTCTGAAAGGAGATGTGCATATTTCAAAAGGAGCAAGAATTCGAAGTGGAACATACATTGAAGGACCGGTCTATATAGATGAAGAAGCAGATGTAGGTCCAAATTGTTATATCCGTGGTGCAACATATATCGGAAAAAAAGTAAGAATTGGAAATGCTTGCGAAATTAAGAACTCAGTGATTTATGCCAATACTCATGCGGCACATCTCTCTTACGTAGGAGATAGTGTATTAGGTCAACACTGCAATTTGGGTGCAGGTACCATAACAGCTAATCTCAGGCATGATAAAGCAAATGTCAAAGTATCAGTCAAAGATTTACGAATAGATTCAGGGAGAAGAAAGCTTGGTGTAATTTTAGGAGACAATGTAAAAACTGGAATTTCAGTTAGCCTACTTCCTGGTATTAAAATTGATGCTGATATATGGATCAATGCCGGAATAGTTGTATCAAAAGATCAGAAAAAATCATAAATTATTATCAATTTTTTTTGTTAGCTTGATCATTATGTGGAGGAATTTCGTCAAAAGAAATATCCTCATCAAATAAATCTGCAACATATCTGGCCATTTTGTCATCCCGAGATAACTCTTTGTCATTAGGTTCGCTTGAATTTTGGGACTGCCTAACAATTGCTCTTAATTCTGCTCCAGCTATAATAAAACCAGCTAAAAAACCAAATAAAATTATTGGTAACCTGTAGTTTGCATTTGTATTGATATAAACCGCAATAACAACCCCTAATGCAACAAAACCAACAAAAGTCATAATAGGCTGAAAGGCAATATTTTGCTTTGGTGAAGAACTCACTATAATGATGACCTCAAGTATTATATTATAGCTTTACTTTCACTAAATGGAAATTGACTAATTATTATGTCAAATTCAAAATATACTGAGTTTTGAGGTTACGAACTCATTATTCCAAAATTGGAAGAAACAATTTTAAGAGCAATAACTTTTCTCGTATTCAAACGTAATCTTTTAAGAAACTTATTTTGTGACAGGCTTGGATAGGAAGAATGGCTCAAAGTAGTGAAAATCCTAAATTTTTATATCCCCAATCTCTTTCAATTGTTAAGGTGATAGCACCGTTAAAACACAAGAGATCAATTGTTAAAGCCGTTGAAGACAATGGAGAAATCGAACCAATAGTGGTAGATCCACGAACTGGTGCAGATCACTTACAAATTGAAGAACGTCGTAACAAGTTGGAGTTATTACGTAATAAATTAAATTCCATAATTACTGTCTTTGATAAATCCATGATAACTAAGCAGAGCCGTCTTGATTCTGGTTCTACAGAAGAAGAAACTATCAAATTTATCGATGGAATTTACGAAACAAAGGGTAAACAATTAGAACAAATCCTCTCAAGACGTGATGAGATTGAAAGAAGAATCACAGAGCTCGTAGGATTATCCCATACATTATCTGAACTAAGATCTGTGGGTATTCAAACAACAGATGAAACCTCATCATTACAAGATACGCGACATACAACTACCTTTGTCGGTTCGATTCTTCCAAGTCAATCCAATCTACTCTATTGGTATACTGCAGAGGTCACAAGCAATAGATATTATATCAAAGAAGGCCAACTAGGTGAAAATGAAATGATTGCAATTGTAACTGTTCTTAATGATGATGCAGAAGCAACAAGTGCAAAATTAAAATCAATGAATTTCATAAATATAGAAATACCTAAAGATGGTGATTTTGATGGTTTATCAGTTGCAGATTGTGAGGTCGAAATTGCAAAATTGAAAGAGGAAAATTCGGGTATGGATGACCTAATTTCTGAATTTGCTCAGAATAATGGTTATGAGCTCGTTGCAGCCTTAGAAGCTGCTGAAATTGAGCTTGCACGAATAGCTGTTGAATTTAAAATGAAGAGAACCCGAGACACTTGTATTCTGTGGGCTTGGCTACCTGACAACAGAAAAGATGAGTTCAAAACATCAATGCATACAGCAACAGATGGATCCGCGCTTGTAGATTTCAAGAGTGGTCAGTTTGATCCTTCAATTACCCCAACCTACACCAAAAATAATGAGTTCATGAAACCAATGAGAGGTTTAGTTTCTGCTTTTGGTACACCATCACAAAGGGAAGTTGATCCTTATCCTTTTGTTAGATTTTTATTTCCAGTCTTATTTGGAATAATGTTTGCTGATGTTGGACATGGTTTGTTACTATTTTTGATGGGTGTATGGGCTTATAGAAAGAAACAAAAAATGGATGAAATTCCATCAGGAATAAGTGGATACATGTTCGGAGGGGCTGAATTATTAATTATTTTGGGAGCAACATCATTTGTTATTGGCTTCCCTATGAATTCGGTGTTTGGAGATGAAACATTACTGTGGAGTATAGAACCCATTAGAAGTTTGTTTGAAAACAATACGTGGGAGTTCTTCTTCAAATTTGTAAATAGTGAAACTGAAACTGAATATTCAACCGTACAAGCATGTGATACTGCAGCACTTCCAGGAGAACATTGTGGTATCGAAAGAAATTATGTGAATTTCTTAGTATTTTCTTTCATTGTTGGAGCAATTGTGATATTATTAGGCTTGGGTTTGAATTTGTATCAACTTAAGAATTACAGACACAGCGATTCGGATTTATATGCAGCACTCACATTGACAGGAATTTATGTATCTGCAATACTTACTGCAGTATTTGCTGTATTAGGTATATCGTCATTACAACTAATTTTCCTAATATTAATTGTTGTGAATCTATTTGCAACTTTGTATATTGAAAAGAAAGCTCATGGAGTAGATGGACTGATGTTAGGTGTAGATCATATTATCAGTTTACTCTCAAACACTTTCAGTTTTGGTCGATTGCTTGCTATGAACACAATCCATTTTGTTTTGGCCTTTTTACCATACCTCTTTTTAGACATGGCATTTGAAGGATTACTTAATCATGATGTGGATCATATTAGTTGGATGGACTCAAATCAGTTGATAATTCTCTGGATAATCTCTGCTGCCTTAGGAGCTTTAATAGTTCTTCCTGTCGAAACCACATTCAGTACTTTGCAATCATTGCGTTTAAACTGGGTTGAGTTCTTTGGCAAATTCTATAAAGGAGAGGGTGTAGCATTCAAACCTGTGAAGGTAAATAGAATCTACACAACAGATACCTAGGTGATGACAATTTTCAATAGTACAATCCCGTTTTTGATTTCAAAGGCCCATGCATATCATTCTCGGGCACCAACCCTTGGAATGATAACTAATATGGTTCAAGCATCATCTGTTAGTGAAATTGAAAATATTTTACAGCAAACTCACTACGCTGATGTTGCAAGTGAACATCGACCAAGTGTAAATCTTGCAGAATTCGAAATTGCATTACGAAGACAATATGCTGAACTTCTAACTACATTCACTAAAGCAGCCTCACCAGATGTTACTAAATTGTTGGATGCTTATTCCCTACTTATTGAATCCGATAATATGAGAATGATTCTTCAAGCTGTTATGAACAACAGTGTTTCGGATGAAATTAAACAAGCGATTATTCCAATAGGCAAGTATGGAATGGAATATTATGAACGAATGATGGGAACCACAACCGTGGAAGCCGCATTAGATTTTGTTAGGCATCCCGCCCTAAACAAAGCAGCAAGAGAAGCGTTGAAAATGTCTAATGATCCAGATGAACAAATTTTCTACTTATCATCGGCACTTAGTCATGCTTCATACTCCTTAATCTTTGAAAATTCACCCAATTGGATTAAGAAACAAATCGAAATACTAAATCTCGAAACTACAGCCCGAGCGGTTAAATTAGGGATTAATCCAGTACCATGGATTATTCCGAACAACGGGTTAATTTTTAGAATGGCACCAACTCTAGGTGCAATGAAATCAGTAAGAGATGTGTTCTCATATGTACTTAACAGCTTTCCTGCAAGTCATCTGGTAGAAAGAGCACTCCAAGCTGAAGAAAATGAAATGGTTTCTGTATTTGAGGAAAATGCTCAAGCTGAACGATTTCATATTCATAGACGTAATTTTAATATATACGGTAATCGCAAAGAATCAATTCTTGATTTCTTTGTAATTAAAAAGGCTGAAATGGAGGATCTAACAAGAATCTTGCTCGGCACAATCAAGGGTGTTTCACCTGATTTAATTCGTGAAATGCTTTCGATCCCAATCTATAGGAGAGAAAAATAATGAATCTAAAACAAAAAATCACACTATCAACAGCAATTGCCGCAGCAATTGCAATATCAATGCTAACTTTTACAGCAAAAGCTTTAGGACTTTCGCAGGAAGGTGAGACCCCAGTCGATGGAGGCTTTTCACCTGAAGCAGGTAAGTTCATAGGAGCAGGACTTGCAGTCGGACTTGCAGGATTTGGA
>JAAFKL010000359.1 GCA_021399405.1 Candidatus Heimdallarchaeota archaeon
AACAGAGCTGGGACCTCTGATGATGGTTTTGGTTGTGCATGGATAACTGATTTGAACACAATAATTAAGGAGTAAGAATCACCTTTCTCAGGATAGATGAACTTATTCTCATACACTAGAAATGGTTTGATATCATCTTCAAGGATAATCTTACGAATCTCCTGATTTATATCAATGTAATACGTAATATCAGAATCTATTAAATCAACTTCTACTCCTATTTCTTCCCTACTTTCTCGGTAAATTGCCTGAATCACTGTTTCGCAAATTTCCCTACTCCCCCCAACACATCCTAATGTAATTTTATACTCTTCAATACCAGTCTCATCATTAATCTTCGTTGCCCAGTGTTTTTCATTATCTATTAAAAAGATGAGTTCATTTTTATATGAAACAAGAGTTGAGACACCTGTTCCCACTTTTATACCTGCATGCCTTTCCTCAAAAACCTTACAAAGAAATTCTATATCCACAATATTAATAATTGATTTTCACTAATAAGTAAATCTTGTATTTGAAGAATAAATTCTAAAAATAAATTAATAAAAGTAAACATCTTTTGATAATAAGCTTATTTTGAAACATAATATAATGTTAAGTATATATTTATGATAATCCTAAGATTATCAGTGAAACTAAACTTAATTTTTTCAATTCTAATACTTGTTTTAGCTGCACCTCAACTATCCAATGCTAGAGGAAGTGCTATTGCAATAGGTATTGAATCAACAATTTTAGGGGGTGCAATAAATAGTGTAGATTGGACTCCATACCGCATCAATTTTGAATTTTGGGAAGCCTATCCTGTTTTACACCCTGAACCATTGAATGGACGAATATCACTTGATGCATCTAGCCTTCCTTTAAATAAGGAGATTTCAATTATTGTAGAATTGAATCTAACTGTAATTGAAGAGCATGATGATTCGATTATTACAATAAGACTACAATTCGTTCTTCTGAACAGCACCTTAATAGAAGGAGATCACACTTACAGTTTTGATGAAATTGATCACTTGAGTGGTGTTAGTACCGTACAAGGAGATGGTTCTGTTGTTCCAAAAACTTCATATTTATATGCAGAGGAGTTAGCCCCTGGGACTAATATCACTTCTACTATTGCAATCTTCTTTGAGCAAAGTGATCACACTACAGACTGGGGTGTTCAATTTAGCATTGAGGGTGAAATGTTCTACAATGGTGATATCGAATTTTATTTACCTCTTCCGATAGATCCCCTTAATTTAAGTACAAGATCGGATATACCATTTTATTTCAATATCTTGTTATTAATGCCCCTGGCAATAATTGCAGGAAGGATGAAAAATGGAATTAAATTCTGAAACATTGCTTGTGTTAATATTTAGTAATAAATTATCAAGATTTTAAAACAATCAATTAGTTAATTCTACTTTTAAGTTATATCTGTCTTAATTTTATGATGAAACTGCAATCTCTAATTTTTTAACTAATTGCCTGTATTGATATTTTTTAATTCCTTCAACCTATGTAAAGGAAGTGTTTTGACGAATTTCTCAATCAATTGTATATCTGATCCATGTTTTGTTATTAAATATTTTTCCTTGGTAAAAGCATTGTTAACAAGCCCTCGCACATGCTTTTGACTAATAACATTTCGCATCTTCACTTCAACCCCGATATTATACTCATCACCAATAATGAAATCAATTTCCCTTCCCCTATCATTCCAATAGTACTCAGCTGACAATTGAAAAGCCACTTCAGTCTCTACTTTTTTACCAAATTCTGGCTTGTATGGACTGACATACCAATGTAGACTGGTATAATAAGGGTAATACTTTTTATGACGTTTTTCACTCTTTCTGGGATTTTTTGAATAATTATATACCTTACGGATCAATAGAGATTTTTCCAGTATCTGCAGGTAATGCTGAACCGTTCTTCTATCCAGATTAAGTTCTTTTGATAAATCGTTAATGATAATAACATCTCCAGGTGATTTACAGATAATGCGAAATATTGTGTCAATGGATGTGGTATCTCTAATCTGGTGTAATCTGACAAAATCATAATTAATTATTTTATCCACCAACTGGGATATGTATTGCCTTTCAGATATTGATTTGTGATTTAACTCAGGTAATTGGTAATCCATGTACTTAAGATAATATTCCCAGAGAATAGTTTCAGATACTCCTTTCTTAGAATTCATCTCAAGATACTCCCTGAAACTCAATGGATCTAGAGTTAATTCTATTTCACGACCAGCAAGGCTCTCCATACCCCTGCGGAGATCAGATGCAGAGGAACCGCTTATAACAATCTTACACTGTGGTAGATTATCATACAGCATCTTGACATGGGAAGCCCAATTATTCAAGTACTGGATCTCATCAAAAAATAGATAATATGGTCCATTACGGGGTAAGTTCATCTCTTTGATAAATGCATTGTAAACGTCCAATAATGGTTTATTGAAGAGATCTAGACTGAAATAGAGAATTTTTTTCTTATCCACACCTTCATTGAGAAGGGAGTTAATTAATTGACGGAGCAAGGTAGTCTTACCCACTCTACGGGGTCCAACTAGAGAAATAATGAATTTGTTTTTCATATTGTCTTGCAGAATTGAGAATAGATCTCTGTGGTAATCTGATATTATGTAATTATCCTCCCAGTGCTGATTTTGAAGGACCAGTTGATCTGATAATGACATTTATTATAATATACTTCTTGATGTATAAAAATGTGCATTTTATGTACATCTTAATGTACAAGTTTGTGGCATATTTGGACACCTATTATCCAGATAAATTAATATTTTTAATAATAGTTAAAACAATATGAAATCCTTAGGATTGTTTAGATTGATGGAGATATTATCATCTGAAAATTGTACGATTAAATAACTATGATAAAATATTCTATGTGTTTTATACTAGTAAATTTTTAATTTTTCTTACAATGAAACTGCAATTTCTAGCTTTCTAACGAGTTCTTTGTATCTGTTTCGCACTGTAACCTCGGTCACTGTTGCGGTATCAGCGATCTCTCTCTGCGTCCTTCTCTCACCCTCAACAATTCCAGAAATATAGATAGCTGCTGCGGCAAGTCCTGTGGGGTCCTTCCCTGCAGTGAGCCCCTTTTGCTTGGCCTCGTTCACCAACTCGATTGCTCTTCTGGCAGTGGTCCCTGTTAGCTTTAGATCGGCTGCAAATCTCACAATGTAATCTGTAGGATTGGCCAGTGGGATCTTGAGGTTCAGCTCATGGATCATAAGTCTGTAACACCTACCGAGTTCTTTCTTGTTAACCCTGGAATTTCTGGCAATCTCATCCAGTGTTCTGGGTACACGTCTCTGTCTTGCGGCTGCGTAAGCTGCGGCAGCAATCATGGCCTCGATTGACCTACCACGGATCAGCCTCTTGTGGATAGCAGACCTGTAGATAACAGATGCTGTCTCTTTGACTGATTTGGGCAGTCCTAACTGGGAGGAAAGCCTATCCAGCTCTGACATTGCCTGGGCAAGATTTCTGTCGACTGATGAGTGAACACGTGATCTCACGTGCCACTTTCTCAACCTGTAAATTTGTGATCTTTGATTGGGTGATAGCTTCTTACCATAACTATCGCGGTCCTCCCAGCCTATTTGGGTGCTTAACCCCTTATCGTGTACTGTAAAACTTGTTGGGCTTCCAACACGTGACCTCTTTGAACGCTCTGCTGTGTTGAATGCTCTCCACTCAGGACCGTCGTCGATTAAATTCTCCTCGAGGATCATACCGCAGCCTTTGCAAATAAGCTCTCCACGCATCATATCTTTAATTATGGCTGTACCACCGCAATCTGGACAACGTCTGATTTCTTCTTTTTGATTTTTCGCACTTTTACTCAATTTTTTTTACCCCTAAAAATTTGGTTA
>JAAFKL010000062.1 GCA_021399405.1 Candidatus Heimdallarchaeota archaeon
GCCAGCAAGATTAGTCCTGAAACTGGTGAGAAAATATTGCTAGGATTGTTTTTCTCCATTGGTTTAATTATGATACTAGTCTATTTTGCTGGGTAATTTTAGTGGGAAATTATTGTCATTTTCAGTCTAAATTCTTATCTAATATTCTTTTACTGATCTTTAATATGCCTATTTTTCCTTTTTATCATAGAATACACAATAAAGGTTATGATAATAGGTATGATTTGTAGTGGGGTATCGATAGGTGGTGTGAAGGGGGGTATTGAGAGAACTGGTAAACTAATGCGGGATTTATCCAACGCATCATAACCCTCCTTCCGCATCAAATCCCTGGCCTCGTAATATGATGGTTTGATTGCATTACTATGCTCTTCTTTGTAAAATACATCATCTGTATATTTGTAAAATATGGGTGCTAGTGATCTCTGTGGAACCCAGGATTGATCCACAAATCTAGAAATCTCATCAAGATTGATCACTTTTGCAATTGCTTTCCTTACATTTATTTTCTGGAGATGAGGGTTAGCCAGGTTGAAATATAAAGTTTCATGAGACTCAACCCCTATGTACTTATGATCAATATACCTGGGGTCATTATGTAGGCTTCTTATTAAAGGAGACAAGTATACACTTCTGATTAACATGACATCAAAAAGTCCTTCCTCAACTATTGTTTCCTCACTCATTTCCCCAGATGATTCAATATTGATTACTTCAAAGAAAAGTTTTGTTGGTTTTTGAAAGGGTTCATCTTGTGTAGCATTGAAGATGAAGTAAGAAGGGGCTTTCTTAGGTTTGTTTTGATAAAAGTGATGATCAGGAGAATCCCACTCATTTGGATAGAAGTAGTTATCTCTCAACCTTAAAGATAGTTTCTCTCCAGGGATAAAATCTACTATTTCATATGCACCTGTAGTTATAGGTGATTCCTCATACATATTCCACTCCAAGGTATCATAAGAAGAGAGACCCAGATCTGATAGTTCCTGTGGAGTTCCAGATACAGTCTCGTTGTAGGTGAGGGTTTTGTTAAGCAGAAACTCTGGTGTAGGTCCAAGATCCCACATATTGCCACTCCGAGATATCGAACCCGGTTCATTACCATATAGGCTGATTGAATTTTCAGTCTCGTTTATGGAATACTTAATTTGATTAGCCAATCGATATGCGAGGAGACCAGGTCTAGTTTCAACCAAATCTGGTATGTATTCTGGATGCAAATTATACATATCCAAGGTAAATTTGAAATCTTTTACTGTCACTTTTTCATTACCACTGTAGTATGTGTTGGGTGAGAAAGAGTTCTTCTGCCAGTAAACATCATCTCTAAGAATGAAGGTATCCTTGGCATTACTGTAGGTAATATTGTTCTCATCAACCCAATCCTCCTGTATCCATGAGATTGCCATATCAGGGAATCGTTCCAAAGAATTTCCAGTTCTTTCTACCCCTTTGGTCAGTAAAGTATGAATCAGTTGCGCCTCATTCTTAAAAGCATCACTTTCTTTTGGCTGGAGTAGATCAATAATTAATTTATTAGGTATTACCTCCTCCTTCCACTCCCAATCCTTGAGTACCTTGAATGTGGTTGAATTTCTCATTAAAGCTCTTTCGGGATGGTTTTCAGATATTTTTAACCCCTTCAAAATCGCTTCATAGGTATTCTGAATGCTACTAGTAAATCTGAAATCTGATAAGGTTGACAGATCAAATCCTTTCCAGTAATACACATTATATGTTTTTAATACCAGGGGGAGTTCGTAAAGCAGCTCGTCAAAGTAAATCTCATTGAACTCATCAGAAAGTTCAACAGCATGGGTCATATTTTGTTCTGTTTCATATCTCTCAAGCAAATCATCAACATATGATTGGTTAATTCCCGTCTTCTGCTCCCAGCTATCTTCACAAATTGGAGCAAAGAGCCAACAAGCCCAAGGCCAGGCATTATTACTACTTTGATATTTCCAGCCATATTCGGGTTTATTGAAAGGACTTGGAATAAAATATATACCTCCACCGAAAATATCCCATGATGGTGGATCAAGTAGAGGATATTGCGCATATGGATAATCATGAAAGAAACTGGCAAATATTGTATCCATGTGATATGGGATGATGTTGAAGTGTATTCCCAGAGGTAGGAGTGAATTTCTAATGTACTCACCCATTATTCCATTTAGAGGTCCCATTATGTTAGTAATAACATTCAGATCAAAATTGTATGGATACTCGAATTCAGTAACTGCTGAACTCGAGTTTAGAGATGTAAGTAAGATCAAACATACAACATAATTGGGAAATCTCAAGATTTCATCCTCCTCCTTCTTATCATGAATATAACTAGTATAATAAGAATAATAGTTACGCCAATTAATACATCCGGAAATTCAATCGTACCATCATCATCAACAATGAGGGTACCAGGAACACCAACAGCTGCATTGATAAATACTCCAGAAGACTCACCAAGAAAATCAAAGGAACTATCTGGGTAGAGATTAAAGAATGCATAAACATCTGCTTGACCCGCCCAGTCAACTAAAATTCCATCCCAGTCCGCATAATTTACCGATGTATTTGCTTTCATCAAACTGTCATTTCCATGTATCAAATCACCGTGCCAGAGACCGTAGGGTGAAAATGTATATACTCCAATATAATTGAGACCGTTGTGGATGGAAACAGATTCTGGTATTTCCTCATGGATTCCCAAGGCATCGACGAAGAAGGTTATACCCTGTGTAGCTTCCCATTCTCCCATCATCTGTATGCCATCAAAACCAGTGGAATTTACAATAAAACTAGCAGTCATGTTATGCCCATTATTGGTTGGGAGGATCACATTATCATAATTGATATAATCCTCATTGTTTATGGAAAAAGATTCTGTGCTAGCTGTTGGTTCAAATGCTATGTTCCTGTACATGCTCTGACCCGTTTCAAAGATAACATTAGCCGTAACTGTGCCCTCTACAAATGTATCCAATATTTGAAGATTCACCGGAACATCTACAAGGTTGTATTCCTCAAACTCTTCGCCCTCTGCTCTCACTCGAACTATGATACTTTCATGATCAAAAACAGTTCCCAAATCAGCATCCTTGCCAATGTACAAGATTGTCACAATGTGATCACCAAGGGTGAGAGAGAGTGGAATCCCCTGTGATATAGTGAAATCAGATAGGATCCTCACATTATCATCCACCATTAAGAAATACTGTCCGATTGTAATTGTTGAGTTTCCCAGATCTATTACCTGGGTTACTTTTGGTACTGTAACATTACCCAAGTTCCAGTTTGTGTAACCCGAAAATTTAGCAATGACTGATAGTAATGCAAGTTGATTCTTTGTGTGGACATCATATACCTTACCAGTTGGGACAATCTCCTTGTCGCTGAATATACTCCCACTGACAACTTCTATAGTTACATTGAAATTCGGACTCACTTCACTTAGAATATCCAAGGAAACTATATTGTTGGAGGGCTCGGCTTTTGAGGTTCCCATTGAACCAAGAAGCATCACAAATATCATAAAAAATATATAAACTTTTTTCATCTAAACTTAGTTACATTAATTACTTATCAATCTTTCGAATATTAGATAAAAAAAAAATATTAAAATTATAGCAAATTTTCTTTAAGAAGATTAGATAATTAGTATAAATTATGCAGCTATTTTGGATTGATCACTATCTTAGTCTATTTCATTGATTTATTTTGGAAAAGATTGAACTACGTATTGTCCTATTTGATAATCATTATTAATTTATCATAAATCAGCAGCATAAGTATAGAGGGAATATAATAGGTGGCTTTGGACACAGTAACTAATCTTGATGATCATATTGATAAACATAATCTGAAACTAGCCTTGGTCGAGATCTCCCCAATTCTTATTCCCTATGTACTTGGTTTCTTTGTTTTCAGGGGATTATACGTCACTTTTCCCATATATTTGCAATTAAAAGAGGGATTTTCAGAGGCAGAGATTGTAAATCTTTGGGCTATCATTAGTACAGTGGCTCTATTTGCAGGTGGTATAACTAGGATCCCTGCGGGAATTTTGTCTGATAGGATAGGAAGAATTAAAGCAATTTCACTTGGGTTTTTGCTCTATTTGCTGGCTCTTAGCCTCTTGATATTCGCTTCTGGTCTTTGGGTATATTTAGTCTCCATCACCCTGGTGAGAATGACTTTAAACCTGTACGCCATGACGGGTCGGGGAATTGCTTCTGCCTCGGAGAGAGAAAAAGGATTCAAAAATGGGATGCTAACTTCTATGGTGGGACTAGGTAGCCTGCTTGGACCTTTGGTTCTATCTTACTCATTGGATAACTTCCAGCCTGATACCATGCTGTATATCATAGTGGTATTCATAGGCATAGATGCAGTTGTTTTTTTCATTGCCCTGAAGTTGATTCCAATTCTATTTAAGAAAATATCAGATACTCCCATGGAGTTCCCACTGGAGAAAATGAGCAGAAAAAATGTTTCGGCACGTCAATATTTCAAAGATAGGGGTGTGATGAAATCTATCAGCTTATTTTTTGCTACAGGTATCGTTTATGGTTTGATTACAGTCATTTTTACTATCTATGGTTACAACGTATTGCTAATAGACATAACTACTCTTGGACTGGTTGTGGGGATCGGAGCACTATCAAATATGTTGATTGCCCCCATAGTGGGTGCTCTCTACATGAGATTCTTAGATGAACAAATACGGCTAATCGCATGGTTTGGTA